>CACZBC010000004.1 GCA_902779315.1 uncultured Bacteroidales bacterium
TAAGGTAAGTGAAAATTCTGACATGGCAAAATCCTGGGCAACTTTTTGTTGCTCAGGCACTTATAAATAATGTTAAACTATAGTGTTGCGGAATTAAGGCCTTCTTGAGAAATTGAGAAATCATACTGGGGAAGCAGATATAAAGCATTCCTACTTTGCAGCTACGGGAGTCAGATATACATTACGGAACTCCAAAGGACCTCCTTCGCTCTGGAAGCCGATATATCCTTCCTTAGCCTCACATTGGGCTTCGTTCACCATCACGCCATTTATCGTGACCGTCACATGCCCATCCAGGCAAGAAATCTCCGTCTTGTTCCACTCTCCAGCAGGTTTCTCGACCTTCGTGTCATCCACGAGTTCTTTCTTGTAGAATCCATTGGGAGCATCCACTCCTTCGATAGGAATGCCACCCATCAGCACGCCTAAATCTTCGCCCTTCATCTGACATTGTAAGCCTGTAGGCCAAACGTGGTCGCCATCCTGAAGCATAACGAAGATGCCTCCGTCTGCAGGCTCACTCGTCCAGCGCCATTCTGTATGAAGAACGAAGTCGGAGTACTTCTGTTCGGTTCGCATATATCCGAACGGCTGACCCGAGATGCGTATCAGCCCGTCAGAAGAGGTGAATGTCTGGCTGGCATCTTCCTGACTGTTCTCGTCTGTCACAAATACCCAACCCGAGAGGTCTTGTCCGTTGAAAAGCGCTATCTTCTTCTGACTGCAAGAAATGGTCAGCAAGACGAAGCAACAAAGCAGCATAACTTTTGTTTTCATATTCTTTCTCCTTTTATGATTAATGAATGGTCAACTTATGGATGGGATGCCTTCCTTGCGATAACCGCTGGCTGTAAAGATGGCAAGCAGATTGCCAGCCTCATCTGTTACTCGAACTTCACAGAAAGGCAAATGATGGTGGTTCACAAGTTCCTGAGCCTGAGCCGAGATGATGCCCTTGCTAGCTCCACGAACAAAGGTGATGTTGGCTGTGGATGTGACTGTCAGGGTGCCATGACTATTGGTGGCAGCCGCAAAGGCCAAGTCAGCAAGCGTGAAGAGCAAGCCTCCCTGCACAAAGCCGCCAGCATTCAGATGACGGGGCTCTATGCGGACTTGTGTACGAGCATAACCCTCGTCTATTTCAACTATTTCTATCCCATTCTGCCGAGCAAACTCATCATGCTGAAAGAAATCCTTTAATGCCTTTTTATCTGTTTGGTTCATGAACTTTTATCTTTATACCTTTAGACGAAAGTTTTTTTATATTTCCTTTGCAAAGATACACTTTTTATATGAGATTTCTGCAAACTCGTTCTATTTCTTCTGCTAAAATGTCATACCTTTGCATACAGATAAAACGGAATTTAGCATGAAACTATACTTAAGTTATAAGAACATTCATATTGGTGCAATCGTTACTTTCTATATAATAGCCTTACTGGTACGTCTGATATCATTGTTTTTTGTCAACAAGTATCCTTCAATTGAAACGAACTATGCATTTCAGGTTTCTGCAGCGCTTGCCTCGGGACTTGGTCCCGCCATCGGGGCATTGGTGGCTATGCTTATTTTCAAACGTAAAACGGAATACACTCTCGCAGGCAAATCCATCTGGAAGTCCATTGCAACCATAATTATACCATGTATCGTTTTTGGCATTATCGGCGGATGGGACTTGGGCGTGACATGTTTGTTGGCATTTGTGTATGGACTTTTGGAAGAATTTGGTTGGCGAGGATTTTTGCAATATGAACTCAGGGAATTACCGATGTGGCAATATGTACTTATCATCACGGTGATGTGGTTTCTATGGCATTTAGATTTAACTCAGCGAAGTGTTTTGCCATTCTTTCTGCTTCTTCTTTTCGCTTCATGGGGAATAGGAAAGGTGGCGAATGAAACCCATTCATTGCTATTTTGTGCTGCATTTCATGGCATCGTGAATTTCGTGAAACGTGATCTGTTTTCTGACAAAACTTTCACCATGGCTTTTATATGCATAATCGTCTTTTGGATAGTTATGTGGTATTTTGTCGGTATTTCCCCAAAACAGCAAGGAAGAGAAGACTAAACTCCAATCTGCATGTTTCTTTTTACAAACTTCCGACAGTTCCCAACACCCCTATTCTTTCCATAGTTTTATTGTTCACTAAGGGCATTCGAAAATTACACGTGTGTCGTTGGCCAACGTGGCACGTGTAATTCGCCAACGACACACGTGTAGTTTTGAATTTACCCACATGTAGTTTTTACTTTATGTGAGCCCATTTGTTTTCGAAGTCCCAAATTTCAGCATCGAACTTCAGGGCGCGCTCGCATTCCTCTTTTGTCTTGCCTTTGGGAATGTTTGGACCTTTCATGTTGACAAACGGCTCGCCTGCATCATAAGCTGCCAGAACGGCATCGAAGAACTTCTGCCAGCGGACTTTGTAGAAGGTCTCCACAAGGCCGTCATAGTCGCGATTGGCGTAGTCCGTGAGTCGGTACGTATCACCCCAGACAGTAATGATGGTGCGAGCGTTCATCTCGAAGTAGTCTTTCTCCGCCTCAGTCGTGCCCCAAGCACGAGCATCACGAATCCAGTCGTCGAGCGAGAAGTCCTTGCAGCCCTTTATCGCCGAGACCATCTTGTCGCACATTCCCAAGAACTCTTTGGAAGCCGCTACCATTCCTTCCCTATCACCTGCTTTATAAGCATCCGAGAAACGTTTCCTTACGGCCAGAGCATTATTGCGAATGGACTGACGGCGTGTGTTGGCGAGGTCGAACTTGAGATAGTTGGACGAGCCTTCCACCTTCTCCAGGATGGCCAATGCTTCGTCGAGATTCTTGATTTCGTAGCCCTTGCGGAGCTCTGTTGTCCAGTTCCATTCACCCTCCAGGTTGGGGTGAGCATTGATGATGCCAGCCGCACCAGTACTCGTGTGAGTGGTGCAGACCTTGTCCACCATTGTGTGCCAGAAAGCCCGATAGTTCGCATCCACGCGGCCAAGATGGCGGTCGGCTATATTGTCGATATATTCATCAAAGCCGACGCCCGTGTCCCAAGGCTGAGCCAACAAAGCCTCGTAGATAGGCTCGTTTACGCCAAAGCCTTCGAGCGTGGAGCCGATGCCCACAAACTCCTTTCCACCATCCTTCTTCGCGCCGGCAATCAACTTCGCATTATGTTTGTAGTCGCCTTCTATCTCCGTCATTCCGCCGAAGTTGCCCAGGTAGCACCAGATGAACTTGTGTCCGTAGAAATGCTCCGTCATTCGCCATATCTCGGTATAGTCGCACTCGTAGTCGAGCATAATCATCTTGCCTATGGGAACGGCACCAAGGTAGGCTTTGATGCGTTCGGGCGTCCAGGCTCTCTTGTTGCTGATGAAGAGCCAAGCCATCTGCAGCCAGATTGCTTCGGGGTCAACACTTGCGAGGGACTGATAGACGCCGGCTGAAATCTTGGCAAGCGAATCGGGTTCCCATGATGGGGGCGAGACTTCGTTGAAGAGGTCCACGCCATAGATGTGGTTCGTGCCGTACATCTTGGTCTGCTCCTCGAGGAAATCCCTCTGGATGCGGGCAAAGATGGGGTCTGACGGGTTCAGGTAGGTGCAGCGGTACTTCTCGTCGAAGTTGCACCAGCGGTTCACTTTCGAGGTTCTGATGCCCGGGACAGCCTGTTCCAGGTCAGAGGGAACATGACCGGCGAAGGCAGGAAGGACTGGCGTCATGTTCAGTTCGCGCTCTCGCTCAAGGATTTGCTTCTGCAACTCAGCCTGCCCGTCAATCCAACTTTGCGGGAGCGGACCTTGCCAGCGGTCGATATTTATCATCCGTTGCCAAGGCAGATGGGCAGGACCTGTGAAGTAGGCACGGATTTGCTCGTCGGTCAGGCCGTACTTGCGCCACACCTTCTGCCAGACGGCTTCCTGGCCTGTAATGGCGAGCGGCATGTTCACGCCGTTCAAGGCCATCCAGTCGATGAAGCGTTCCCATTGCGGCCACTTCCACCAAGGCATCGTGTAGCCGAAAGTGCAGTGAAGTCGTACCAGCTCACATTCGCGAGGCAATACTGCTGGATGTAGCGGTTCAGACCGACGGCCATGGAGTTGGCATTGTTGCCTCGGATGAGGACTTTCTTGCCCTTCTGGAGCAGTTCGTAGGAATCTACAGGCGATTCGGTCTGTTCGAAGATAACGGCTTTCGCCTTGCTGCCCATCACTCTGCGGGCCAGAGCTTCTGCAGCCCTCTCATCAGCCGTCTTGAATGACATAAGAACTAACGAAACGACCAAAAGCAAGATAGATTTAAAGATTTGTTTGTGCATAGTTATTAGTTATTGTGACGTTCTGTAGTTATATCGAATGATTTCCTTTCATGATAATAACTTTTTCGAGTGCAAAGATACAAAGATAAATCCAAAACAGATGCATTCAAAATAAATAATTTCAAAATTAAAGGAGTTAGAAGGAGATAGAAAGTTGAACACTCTCAAATAATAAGACCTGGTTAGATTAATAAAAAAAGATTCCCAATCTCCCGACTAAGAATCTCAACCTTAAAAATCTAATACCATGAAAAACACTTTTGCTTCGCGGTGCGGACGAGGCTCGAACTCGCGACCCCTAGCGTGACAGGCTAGTATTCTAACCTAACCATCTGAACTACCGCACCAAATTTGCTTTAGCGAATGCAAAGGTAACTCTTTCTTGCGACATACGCAAATTTTCCTGCAAGAATTTTCTTCCTTTCTTCTTTTTATATATGTTTTTCGCAGCCACTTCGCTTTTCGCGACTGTAAGAACGATATTCGTCGAGGGGAATTTCCACATCAGGTTCCACGAGAGGAGTGCCTTGATGAAGCTTGAAACAGAGGTACTTGATGTCGATACCTCGAGCTCGCCACATACTCTCGTAATAGGTTTGGATGGAAGAAGCGAAGCCCCCGTCTGCCTCACCATAGAGGTTACGAGTCTTCACTTCTGCCTCGATGTTGTTTGCTTTGAGCAGTTCCTCGGTATATGTGAAGAGGAAGTTGGAGTCGGTCTTGAGATGAATGAGTCCGTCATCGCAAAGGAACTGCCTGTATCGTTCGAGGAAGAAGGTGCTGGTGAGGCGCTTCGTGACCTTTTTCATCTGAGGGTCGGAGAAGGTGAGCCATATCTCGCTAACCTCGTTGGGACCAAAGAAACGCTGGATGAACTCGATGTTTGTGCGGAGGAATCCCACGTTCTTCATGCCTGTCTGCAGGGCTTCCTTTGCTCCTGTCCACATTCGAGCTCCTTTGATGTCTACGCCAATGAAGTTCTTGTCTGGCACTTGCTTCCCAAGTCCGACTGTATATTCGCCTCGACCACAACCTAGTTCGAGCACAATAGGGTTCTGATTGTGGAAGAAGTCTTCGTGCCAACGTCCTCGAAGGGGGAAGTCTTCTTGCATGACTGCCGACATAGGGCATTCCACCACAAGAGGGTTTTGTGCCATTTCGGCAAACTTGGCAAGCTTTCCTTTGCTCATTACTTGTCGAACGTGAAATGAGTGGTGCCGATGTTTTGGCCGTCTGCAAAGATGTCCACGCGATAGTTGCCTGCACTCAGAGCCTCAGCAACGTCCCAATAAACTGTCACGCTTTGTTCTTCGCCAGTATATTCGATGTCTTTGCGAATGCTGTACTCGAGCTGACGGTTCTCGTAGGCAAAGGTTCCACCCTTCGAGAGCACATCTCCTGTTGGAGTTGTGATGCGGACATAGAGGCTGCGGATGCCTGTTGAGGTTGTGACGTTTCGAGCTATCGTGAAGCCGATTACGAACTTCTTGACGTCCTTTATCTGCTTGGCTGCCTTACCTTTCTTGTTATGGCCTACAGCATAGATTCCTGTTGCGTCGAGCTGGCTTGCGATTGCAACTTTATCGGAGAGCGATTCGTTCTCTGTCGAGAGGTTGGAGATGTGCTGACGGGCTTGCTCGTTCTGCGTCTTGAGGTTTGAGTTCTCCTGTGTCAGGGCTTCGTTCATGCGGTTAAGCGAGTCAATCTGAAGGACATAGCTTCGCAAGACTTCCCGCAGAGTGGCGAGTTCTTTCTTCAGTCGCATGATTTCGGCTGCGTCGCTGCTCTTCACTCTGCGCAGTTCCTCGAGCAGTTCCTCTGTTCGCTTCTGCTCCATTTCGAGCTGAGCTACGAGCGAGTCGTTGTTGATCTGCGTCTTCATTTCGTTGTACTGCATGGCGAACTGTTCGTACTCGTTCTCCATCTCGAGTTTATCCATCTCAGCCAACTCAAGCATCTGTTTGCTTTCGAGAGTCTGTTGACGCATTGTATAGAGAAGGAAACCGATGACGAGAGCCGCTATCAGTGCTACTACTCCAAGTATTATCTTTGTCTTCTTATCCATATCTGTTTGTTGTCTTTCTTTAGTTTTCGTTTGCAAAGGTACGAAGAAAATTTGAAAGATGAAAATTGATATATAAAAAAAGCTCCGTCATCGTTGTTGATGGCGAAGCTTTCTATATTATAAATAATGTGTGAACTCTCGATCAATTACCATTCCTCGTCCCAGAATGCAGCATTTTGGCAGTCGAATTTTCAAATCGCTAGAGTGAGGCTCCAAAACTACACTAGTGAAGTTTGCAAACTTCACACTAGTAAATCGTAAACTTCACACTAGTAAATCGCAAACGTCACACTAGTAAATCGCAATCGTCGCACTATACAAATGCAAACGTAACACTATACAAATGCAATCGTCACTAAGGTCGTTTTCCGTCAATCCTGAAACTTCTCCCCTTTTCGCTTGCATAAGTCCGATTTTTTCATTAACTTTGCAGCCAAAAAGAAAACCTATGGAACTCTATCCTCAACTCATACTCGACGCCCTCTCCACAGTTCGCTATCCTGGGACAGGCAAGAACATCGTGGAAATGAAGATGGTGGACGACGACATGCGAATCGCCGGCCTCAGCGTCTCCTTTACCCTCATCTTCGACAAACCGACGGACCCCTTCATGAAGAGCGTCGTGAAAGCGGCTGAAGCAGCCATTCACGCCTATGCTTGCAAAGAGGCTGAAGTGGAGATAAAGACAAAGACTTTGCAGGCTCCAAGACCCGATCTGCCTGACCTTCTGCCTGGAGTGAAGAACATCATCGCAGTCTCGAGCGGCAAAGGCGGTGTGGGAAAGAGCACAGTTGCCGTCAATCTGGCTGTGGCTCTGGCCAGGATGGGCATGAAGGTGGGCTTGCTCGACTGCGACATTTTCGGCCCTTCCGTACCTAAGATGCTACAGATGGAGGACGCTCGTCCCTATAGTGAGAACATAAATGGACGCGACCTGATCCTTCCTGAAGAGAAGTATGGCGTGAAAGTTCTCAGCATAGGATTCTTCGTGAACCCAGAGCAAGGCATAATGTGGCGAGGCGGAATGGCCAGCAACGCCCTGAAACAACTCATCGGAGACGCTAATTGGGGCGACCTCGACTACTTCATTCTCGACACACCTCCAGGTACATCGGACATCCATCTCACACTCGTCCAGACCATTCCCATCACCGGTGCCGTCATAGTCAGCACGCCCCAGCAAGTGGCTTTGGCTGATGCCAGGAAGGGTATCGACATGTATCAGAACGAGAAAATCAACGTTCCCATTCTGGGTTTGGTTGAGAACATGGCTTGGTTCACCCCAGCACAGCACCCAGAAGAGCAGTATTACCTGTTTGGAAAGGAAGGCGTCAAGACTTTGGCCGAGCAGATGAAACTGCCGCTTTTGGCTCAGATTCCCGTCGTTCAAGACATTTGCGAGAGTGGAGACAACGGCATTCCCGCTGCCACAAATCCTGCCAGCATAACAGGGCAGGCATTCCTCCAACTCGCTGCCAAAATCATTACAGAAACGGACAAACGAAAAGCAGAACTTCCGCCCACACAGATAGTTGGAGTAAAGAGTTAACATAAACGCGTAACAAACACATATTCAGCGACATGAACCACATTAAAACTTTGCTCTGCATGATGGCTTGCACCCTGTCCATAATGGCTCAAAGCATGAGCGTTCACAGGGGAGAAGAACAGACATTCTTCAACATAAGTGAGGTGGACAGCATCACCTTCGATCCGACACCCAATTTGTGGCAAAACGCAGAGAAAAGCATCCGCTTCTATTACGCTCCCAGTTGGAACCAGATTGCCGACCCGACTTATACGGAACAGAACGGCACATACACCCTGACGCTTACCAGAGCGACCAGCGCACAATGGCAAGCACAAATGCACTTCATCACCAACTTGGCGACAGACGCTCACAAGAACTACAACTTCCGCATTAAAATCCGCTCTGACAAAGCGCTCACAGCAACTGTAAAACTCTATCAGGACGGCAACGACAACCTCTATTTCTTCGAAGAACGCCTTCCTGTTGGAGCAAACGAAGAGTGCTCCTTCGAGCGCAAAGATATGCCAGGACTTGACATGAATCGCGTCTGCCTCGTTCTCGACTTTGGCAGCAACAGAGCAAACACAGAGGTGAAAATCAGCAGCATATCTTTCACAGAAAAGGACTACGACTCTTCGCTCGACCTGAACTCTTGCCCCCTACCCGACTACAGACTCGTCTGGAATGACGAGTTCTCGTCCAGAACCATCAGTTCCACTCGTTGGACTTATCAGACGGCCGATGCAGGATGGGTCAACCACGAATTGCAGACCTACGTCAACGGGAAAAGTCCGAAAGGTACAAAGGTTGCCGAAAGTAGCGACGGAACCTTGAAAATCCACACTTTCAAGGAAGGGGAAAAGATCTATAGTGCACGGCTTTACGGTCGCAAATCAGTAGGCTTCAAGTACGGCTACATCGAAGCTCGCATCAAGCTCCCTAAAGGGAAAGGGACTTGGCCTGCCTGGTGGATGATGCCCGTAAGTGGTGGAGGCTGGCCAGGCTGCGGAGAAATCGACATCATGGAAGAAGTGGGCGTCGATGCCAACGATGTTTCCAGCAGCATTCATTGTGCTGCATACAATCATCCGGCCAACACTCAGAAGACGCATCACCTCTATTGTGTTGGAGCGGAAGAAGGTTTCCACGTCTATGCCCTTGAATGGACTGAGGACTACATCCGTACTTATGTCGACGGAAAGGAGCAGCTCTACTTCGAGAACGACCATGAAGGCAACAACGATACCTGGCCCTTCAACAAAGCTTTCTACCCCATCCTCAATGTGGCTTGGGGCGGCGATTGGGGCGGCTACAAGGGTGTCGACGAATCGGCCTTGCCTCTAACGATGGAGGTCGACTATGTCCGAGCCTGGCAAAAGGAGTGAGGAGTCAAAACATAGGCAGCCACGTTGGCAAACATAGGCAGCCACGTTGGCAAACTTAACGTGTTAAGTTTACAAACACAACATGCCTAGTTTGCGAATTAGGCATGCCGCGTTTTACAGAACCACTTGTCAGACATCCTTAGTTAGCAAATTTTTACTCCTAAACACTTGCGTGTTTCCATAAAAAATCGTATCTTTGCAAAGTTATAGGAAGCAGTTTGCAAGCCTCTTTTGCGCAGCAAAGTTTGCAAATTTCGCGTAATTGATTGGATACTAGCACTTTATATGTAATCCAAAGCACCAAAGGTGTGCACATAACTCAAAAAGCATAGTGGTAGAATACAACGTTTCACTCGAAGGGAAAACCGTGCTTGTAACGGGTGCTGCAGGGTTTATCGGCAGCAATCTTGTCGTACGACTCTTCAAAGAATTCAAAGATATCAAGGTTATCGGCATTGACTCGATGACTGACTACTACGACGTAAATCTCAAGAAGGAACGTCTGGCAAAAATCGAAGCACTTGGTCGCGATTGGACTTTCATCAAGGTATCCATTGCCAACAAGGCATGCATCGACAGTCTTTTCGCAGAGTACAAACCTGCTGTGGTAGTGAATCTTGCCGCTCAGGCTGGGGTGCGTTACAGCATAACCAACCCAGATGCTTATATCGAAAGTAATCTCATCGGCTTTTACAACATTCTGGAAGCCTGTCGACATTACGAAGTAGAACATCTCGTCTATGCCTCAAGCAGCAGCGTTTACGGCTCGAACAAGAAAGTGCCCTACTCTACTGACGACAAAGTGGACAATCCCGTCAGCCTCTATGCCGCAACGAAAAAGAGCAACGAACTGATGGCGCATGCTTACAGCAAACTCTACGACATACCAAGCACAGGCCTGCGTTTCTTCACGGTATATGGTCCTGCAGGTCGTCCGGATATGGCTTACTTCGGCTTCACCAATAAGCTTCGCGAAGGAAAGACCATCCAAATATTCAATTACGGCAATTGCAAACGCGACTTCACCTTTGTCGATGACATCGTAGAAGGCGTAGTCCGCGTCATGCAACATGCACCTGAGAAACAGAAAGGCGAAGACGGGCTGCCAATTCCACCTTACAAGGTATACAACATCGGCAATAATTCTCCGGAAAATCTGCTGGACTTCGTCACAATTCTGCAGGAAGAACTTGTTGCAGCAAAAGTGCTCCCATCCGATTACGACTTCGAGTCGCACAAAGAGCTCGTGCCCATGCAACCTGGCGACGTACCTGTCACCTTTGCAGACACAACACCGCTCGAACACGATTTCGGTTTCCGCCCATCCACCCCACTCCGTCAAGGCCTTCGCGCCTTCGCTCGGTGGTATGCGGATTATTACAAGACAAACGAGGCTTAACAACCTATAATTCCAACAACGGATTAGAGATAACGAATGAAACAGACAAAAATATGCGTAATAGGCTTAGGTTATGTTGGGTTACCACTTGCTCGCCTGTTTTCCACGAAATATGAGACCATCGGTTTTGACATGAACCAAAAGCGCGTAGATGCGCTAATGCAAGGTCATGATGCGACACTCGAAGTGGCAGACAATCTCCTTCAAGAGGCTATCAACAAACACGGCTTCAAATGTACTACATCTCTTGAAGACATTAAGGATTGTAATTTCTACATCGTCGCCGTCCCTACCCCTGTCGACGCCGACAACAACCCAGACCTCACGCCACTCTATGGTGCAAGCACTACTGTTGGCAAAGTCATCAACAAAGGTGATGTAGTAGTTTATGAATCCACAGTATATCCTGGAGTCACAGAAGACGAGTGTATTCCTGTCGTCGAAAAAGTTAGCGGACTAAAGATGAATGTGGACTTCTATGCAGGTTATAGTCCTGAACGCATCAATCCAGGTGATAAACAACATACTGTAGAGAACATCAAGAAAGTTACCTCAGGATCAACTCCAGAGATTGGGAAGTATATCAACGACATCTACTCTTCCGTCATCAAAGCAGGAACCCATCTGGCGCCATCCATCAAGGTGGCTGAAGCAGCAAAGGTCATTGAGAATTCACAACGCGACATCAACATTGCCTTTGTCAACGAACTCTCAAAAATATTCAACAAGATGGGTATTGACACCCTTGATGTACTTGAGGCTGCTGGAACCAAGTGGAACTTCCTGCCGTTCCGCCCAGGTCTTGTTGGTGGTCACTGCATTGGTGTTGACCCATATTATCTTGCGCAATGTGCCCAAAGATATGGATACAATCCGGAAATCATCCTTGCTGGCCGTCGAATGAACGATAGCATGGGTGAATATGTAGCTACCGAAACCATCAAACTTATGCTCAAGAAAGGCATACAAGTACTCGGTTCTCGACTTCTACTCCTTGGCTTTACCTTCAAGGAAAACTGTCCGGATGTTCGCAACACGAAAGTGATTGACATTTACCATGCATTAAAGGAATACAACATCGACATTGTTGTATATGATCCGTGGGCTAGTCCCGCTATCGCCAAGCGCGAATATGGCATCGACATCGTCAATGATTTGCCAACAGAAAAGTTTGATGCTGCAATTGCCGCTGTTGCTCACAAAAAGTTCGAAGACATCGATGTGCTCTCACTACTGAAGGACAAACATGTCATCTTCGATGTGAAGTGTACATTGGATAGGAAACTAGTGGATGGGAGATTATAAAATGAAATACACAGAATTGCAGTTTCCTAAAGATTCACTCTTCCTTGTTACTGGTGGAGCCGGTTTCATTGGTTCCAATCTTTGTGAAGCAATCCTCAAAATGGGATATCGTGTACGTTGCCTTGATGACCTCAGTACAGGCAAGCAAGCCAATGTTGATATGTTCAAGGACAATCCTAATTATGAGTTCATCAAGGGCGACATCAAAGATCTTGACACATGTTTGAGGGCTTGTGAAGGCGTTGACTATGTTTTGAACGAAGCGGCTTGGGGGAGCGTTCCTCGCTCTATCGAGATGCCGCTTTTCTATTGCGCCAATAACATTCAAGGCACATTGAACATGATGGAGGCTGCACGGCAAAAGGGAGTCAAGACTTTTGTCTACGCATCTTCCAGTTCTGTTTATGGCGATGAAGCTCACTTGCCGAAGCAAGAAGGGGTTGAAGGCAATCTCCTAAGTCCTTATGCATTGACAAAAAGAGCTGATGAAGAATGGGCAAAGCAATACACAAAACACTATGGATTGAAAACCATCGGCCTTCGCTACTTCAATGTTTTCGGAAGAAGACAAGATCCGTATGGAGCCTATGCAGCTGTGATACCCAAGTTCATCAAGCAACTTCTGAATGATGAGCGTCCGACCATAAATGGTGACGGCAAACAGAGTCGTGACTTCACATATGTCGAGAATGTGATTGAAGCTAACCTCAAGGCTTGTTTGGCACCTGATGAAGCAAGTGGAGAAGCCTTTAATGTGGCATATGGTGGCCGTGAATATCTAATCGACATATACCATGACCTTACGAAGGCATTGGGTAAGGATATAGAACCCATCTTTGGTCCTGACAGGAAAGGGGACATCAAGCATAGCAATGCAGACATCAGCAAAGCTAAACGCATGCTTGGCTATGATCCTCAATACGATTTTGCTCGTGGCTTAAATGAGGCGATTGAGTGGTACAAAAAGAATCTATGAACATAGAATCTCATAAAACGACTGAGAAGAAACTTCTATATGAGGTTTCCTTGATTCGTCCTTTTGTGATATTTCTGCTCGTAGTTATGCACTCTTTCACAAAGATTGCAGAAGGAGGACTCCGTTCTAATACATATCAACTGCCTGAGATATATCAATGGCTTTGTCATTTGATCTCTGGTTTTAGGATTGAGACAATTGCATTGGTCGCTGGTTATGTCTTCGCTTATCAAAGTATCGACCTACATCGCAAATATGAATTGAAATCATTTGTCATCAAAAAGTTCAAACGTCTTATTCTTCCGATGCTTTTCTTTGGCATCTTCTATTATGTAATGTTTCTTTACGTCCCTGAAACATTTAGTGTGAGTGGATTCCTCTTGAAATGGTTCTCAGGATGTGGGCATCTTTGGTTCTTGCCGATGCTCTTTTGGTGTTTTATGGCCATTTGGCTGATAGACCACTTCCATCTCTCGTCATGGAAAACACTAGTGTTGTTAGCAATAATAGCAGTTCTCCCACTGCCATTTTATAAACTTCCACTAGGTTTCTCTAGGCTACCCCATTTTTTGTTCTTTGTTTATGGTGGATACTTTTTGTATGAACATCGTCTTCTTATTTTAAATCATAGTCTTAATATAAAGACCGCTCTATCCCTTTGGATTGTTTATGTCTTTTGGATCATTATTAGACAGACTGCTTTGGAACATACACCAAACCTTTCGTTTAATTTTGGACCATTTATATGGAAAGGTTTACAGAACTTTGTTGACCTCTTGATATCATGTATCGGAATACTTGCGCTTTACACCTCTATATCTATCAAAACTATTCACTCTTCCTTCACTCCGCCGCAATGGGTTATCCGTTCGAGTGATTACTGTTATGGAGTGTATGTTTTTCATCAATTCATACTAGTCTATCTATATCACTATACACCTATTGTTTCGCAGATTAATCCGTATATCATACCATGGTTAGGACTTATCATTGCCTTACTCGCATCATGGTGCCTAACCAATCTGTTTTTGCGCACAAGGTTTGGCCGTTACCTCATAGGATAAATGCTTATGCCTACACTCAATCAGCAAGTTGCCAATGCTACCAAGTGGTCTGCAATCACTGAAGTGATGGGCAAACTAGTGGCTCCTGTGTCAAGCATGATTCTGGCTCGATTATTGACGCCATATGCTTTTGGTGTAGTAGCAACGCTGAACATGGTCATTGCCTTCGCAGAGATATTCACTGATGCTGGATTCCAGAAATATCTTATTCAACAACCTTTCAAAGATGCAGATGACCGCGATAAAGATACTAATGTCGCTTTTTGGACAAATCTGATAATGAGTTGTCTAATATGGGGAATCATTGCAATCTTTGCAGAACAACTTGCTACACTTGTTGGAAATCCAGGTTTAGGAAAAGTCCTGATTGTTGCATGCGCATCTATTCCTCTCGCAGCATTCTCCAGCATTCAAATGGCTTTGTTCAAAAAGGACTTAGACTTCAAGACACTTTTTTATCGCCGTTTGGTTGCGATCATTGTACCTTTAGTTGTTACAGTACCACTTGCCTTTATAACACGCAGTTATTGGGCACTAGTTATTGGCACCATTTGCGTTAATCTAGCGAATGCAATTATTCTTACGATAAAATCTAACTGGCGGCCACGTTTCTACTATAGTTTCGCCCGTTTGCATAATATGTTCGCTTTTTGCAGTTGGGCTATTCTAGATGCCATCCTTATTTGGGCGACAGGTTATATGGACATTTTCTTTATCGGCATAATGCTTAATGAGCATTATTTAGGTCTTTATAAAACCTCCATGACCACGGTAGGACAAATTACCACCATAATCACTGCCACCATCCTACCTGTTGTTATGCCCGCTTTAGCGAAGGTTCGCGACGATCATGCTGCTATGCGCGAACTACTACTGAAACTTCAGAAATATACGGCGATATTGCTCCTGCCTATCGGCTTTGGGATATTTGTTTTTAGTGATCTTATTACAAATGTTCTTCTAGGTTCTCAATGGACTGAGGCAAGTCCTTTCATCGGCCTTTGGGGGCTTGTTGACGTACTGATGATCGTTTTCGCACGTTTCTGCAGCAATATCTATCCTGCAGTAGGACGTTCTGATATCGCTGTCATTTGTCAGTTATTGCATGTTATTGTACTAATTCCTGCGGTATATATTGCCGCTAGTTATGGATTCACCATTCTTTACTGGACTAGGTCATTGGTGCGATTGGAAGGGATGTTAGTGAACATGTTCTTTGCATATTATCTAATACACCAATCACCTTGGCGCATGTTTTTAAATGTGTTGCCAGTATTAATTAGTTGTGTGGCAATGGTTACTATGGCATATATATTGTTGAACTTAAATAATTCTAATATCTGCTCATTCATATGGGTTTTTCTCTCTGGAATATCATATGTCTTGATTCTCAGTTTCTTCCCAAAGGAGAAATTGATACTACAAAATATCTATAAGAAAGGAAAACATAAACTCTTTCAAGATATATAATTGTAAGAAAACATCTAATCTCATATTAGGAAACGTATGTATTCGTTTACTCAGTTATATAATATCTTTTATCTGTTTTTTTGCATTATCTGGCCACCGCTACAAATGTACTATTTAGGAGTAGATGGAGCTGGTCGTACCATTTTAGCTTTATCCATTCCGGCTTTATTATGCAACATCCTCTCTTCAGAACCACAAAGACACATACTTCGTGCACCCGCCTTTATCTGTTGGATAATCCTAGTTGCTTTCTCCATTGTGAACTCCATAATGAAAGGGTTCGTGTCAGAAGCGGGGGAACTGGCATTCTTTAAAACTAATTTTATTGCTCCTCTTATATTCTTTTATGTATTGATTAGAGAATTAGACAAAGACTACACAAACTGCTTAAGGGTATTGTTATATGCTTTACTAACATATATATTTCTTTGCATAGGTAGCATGAGCATTGATGACGAGGAACGAATAGTGGCTGAAGGTTTGAAGAATTTATTGCCACTTCATTCTACATGTCTTGTTTTTGTTGGAGGTTTGCTTTATCGTAATCGAAACATATCATCTGTTTTTTTCTGTATTGTAGTGATTCTCGCAATCACCGTTACAATGCTATCTGGAACTCGCAAGGCATTAGGGGCCATAATCATTTTGCTTACAGGAATTATAATTAACAATGGTGATGATGAGAAACGAAGCATTGGGTATTATGCTCGTTTGATTTTCTTTTTTGTTATTATGTATTGGGGGGTTGGGTATATAATGGACAATACTATGATAGGTAGTAGATTAGCAGGCACAGCTGAGCAATCTACTGTCGAATTGGTTGGGAATAAGAACATAAACTTGGTGCTGAATACTATGCTCGGTGATCGCGCGATACAATATGAACTTGGCTATATGACGTTTCTCAAACATCCATGGACAGGCATAGGACTTACTAACTTTATGTCTGTAACAGGATATCCTTATCGTCTGCATACAGAGTATATGACACAGCTATGTGAAAATGGCATAATAGGGTTTTCATTATTGGTGTTCTTTTATTTCCTTCTCATAAGAAAATTGTATGTAAATTATAAAAAATACGGTGATGATATCACAATAGTGATGTTTGGATTCCTTGCTGTCTTATTCCTAAATATAACTGCTTGGACATATTGCACGGTATTTGGAATGATTTATTATGCCATAATCTTCTCCCATGCATATTCTAATGATTACGACATTGATGACGAAGAATTTGATGACCAGAAAGAGAACGAAGAAGAAGGAACTATTCCTCTAATGTAAAAACAACTAAGGCATTGCCAATATCTTAACATGAAAATAGCCATTCATCATCGCAAAGGTTCATTCAGCGACCGTTGGATATCCTATTGTGAAGAGAATAACATTGACTATAAATTAGTTAATACTTACGATTCTGACATTGTAACACAAGTCGCTGATTGCAATTTCTTTATGTGGCATTTTCACCAAAACGATTACCGTGATACTCAGTTCGCAAAAGCCCTTATTCTCTCACTTGAAGCAAAAGGTATTCGCTGCTTTCCGAACAGCCACACATGCTGGTACTTCGATAATAAAATCTGGGAAAAATATCTCTTGGAGGCTATTGACGCGCCTTTAGTGCCCTCATACATATTCTACACTAAAGAGGAAGCCTTGAAATGGGTAACCACGACAGATTTCCCTAAAGTTTTTAAGCTGAAGGGAGGCGCAAGTGCCTCAAACGTACAGTTGGTACAAACTCGTCGAAAAGCAGAAAAACTCATCAATCAATGCTTCGGAAAAGGATTTTCACAATATCGTTGGAAAGAATGTCTTAAAGAAGAGTGGCGCAAATATAAAGAAGGTAAGGTCGGACTTCGAAATGTTTTACGTCCATTATATTATGCACTCAAGCCATATCCAACAGAATATTCACACTATCACCAAAAAGAAATTGGTTATGCGTATTTTCAGGATTATATCAAGGACAATGATTCTGATTTGAGAGTTGTTATTATAGGCGACAAAGCGATAGGTGAAAAAAGATATGTTCGCAAGGATGATTTTCGCGCTTCTGGTAGTGGTAAGTTCGAATACGTAAAATTGAGGGAAGATGTCCTTCAAATTGCTTTTTCAACAGCAAAACGGCTGCATCTGCAATCAGTAGCGTTCGACTTTATCTTCCGCGACAATGAACCATTGATTGTGGAAATGAGTTATGGCTTTGGCACCCACGGAATAAGTCGTTGTAATGGTTACTATACAAAAGACTTACAATGGCATGACGAACCGGAGCCAAACTTCTGGAATTGGATGATACAAAATCTTATTACGCAGAAGTAATTAGACTAAAGAACGAAGGATGAAGCAACAGAGAGTATTAATTTGGTCAAAATCTGTTAGTGATTTTTTTGATGGTAATGTCTGTGGAATAGGTGTCCAATTATACTTTTGGGCACAGACATTTACTCAGAATAGATGGGAAGTAAGTACACTCACATCTCACAAATCTTTTATACATGAAAACATACATTTTATTCATTATCGCAATTGGGGAAAACTGGAGTTTTTGCATGAATGGATAGCAATTCTATGGAACATAGTTCAACTTCATCCACAAATCGTAATACATCGTGGAGCAGGCCGAATAACACTTCCACTTGCAATAATAAGCAAATGCAGCGGGGTAAAATTTGTATTATTTAGTGCAAGTGACACAGATTTTGAAACAGGTAGAGAATTGATAGCTGGAGGATCACATAATCGACGAATGTGGCATAAAGCAATAAAATGGCTTCAATATATCATTGTACAAAATCAGTATCAACATGATATGTTAAAAAGCAAATATGGTAAAGAAAGTTTAATACTGAACAATGTCTGGGGACACGTAAATATAACTCGAAAAAACAATCAAGCAACCGATGTCGTCTGGGTGGCTAATTTCAGAAGATTAAAACGAGCAGAATGGTTTATAAATGCAGCTAAAGTAATGCCTGAATATGACTTTACCATGATTGGAGGAGCCTCAAAGCAAGACCATGGTTATTATGAGGAAATAAAACAACAGGCCACTTCTATACCTAACCTTCATTTTCTTGGCAAAAAAGATTTCAATGAAACAAATTCAATAGTTGCTAACTCACGATTACTATGTTGTACTTCTACATTTGAAGGTTTCCCTAATACTTTTTTACAAGCATGGGCCAACAATATTCCCGTAATATCCACTGTAAATCCAAGTTCTATAATAAGTAAAAATCATTTGGGAATCGTTGTGGAAACGGAAGAATCTTTTAAGTTGCAGATACGAAAGCTATTACAGGACGACAGATTGTATTCATCTATCAGTCAATGTGTTAATCACTACTTTAGTATTAATTACGAGATGACTGTGAATTATAACAAACTTGTTAATTTTGTTAACGAGAAGCAAGACTCATGAATTGGAACTATTGTGACTGGTATGCACAAAATTACCATTAGAACACCATATGCTATAGAAGAATAACCACATGAGAATCCTTGAAGTTCACTATAGCACAGCATGGGCTGGAGCCGAAAGACTTGTCGTTGACCTATGCAATGAATTATCTGTAAATAACGAAGTCCATCTCTGTACTATTGTTGACGACTCACTTTCTGGAAAATCCTATTATAAGAAAGAGTTGTCCCCCTGTGTCAAATATATAAATCTCAAGTGCAAAAGTGGGATGGATATAAAGGGATTTATACGTCTCTATAAGACAATAAAAAATATAGAACCAGATATCGTTCATGCTCATACTGATGCTATAAACCTCTGGGGGCCTTCCCTATTATACAAAAGAGCGAAATTCTTTCACACAATACATAGTTTAGCACAGAAAAGACAATATAGGTCATGGCTCACACCCATCTATCGATATTTTTACGAACGGCATATTCATGCAGTAACCATATCTGAACAATGTTGGCAGTCTTATGTTGATTTGTATGGGATGACTAATGCTCTGCGCATTGAAAACGGTCGTTCGACGATGATACCATCTACAGAATTACAATCTGTAGAAATTGAAATTCAAGGATACAGGAAAGATGATGGAACAAGAATCTTTATCCATGTAGCAAGATGCAGCGAAGCTAAGAACGAGCCACTGCTCTTTAAAACATTTTCTCGTTTATACAGGGAGAATAAGAATTGTACTCTTCTTATTATAGGTGCAAACTATGATTCTCCTAAATACAAATACTTGTTGGAGGAGGCTACGCCGAATATCCACTGGCTCGGCCTGAAGAATAATGTATGCGATTATCTGATGAAAAGTGACTTCTTTATTTTATCTTCTGAATGGGAGGGGCTTCCCATTTCACTATTAGAAGCACTTTCTGTTGGCACTATTCCCATATGTACCCCTGCTGGTGGCATTCCAGATGTAATCAAGGACAGAACCATTGGATTCCTTTCTCCAAGTATGGATGAGGAGGACTTTTATAGAACAATTATTGACGCACTCCAAGGGTTTGAATCCTTCAACAAAGAAAAACTCATTGAGTATTTTCAGAACAATTATTCCATGAAGCATTGTTCAAACCAATACATACAAGCTTTTCAGTCAAATAATGATAAAAACAAAAAGTGACCTTAAACGATTCAACCAAACGGATTCCATTGAGAATTCTGGTTCCAACATGTTTGTCAAATGGATTACATGTTCCGATGATTACCTTCCAACTCTTATGGTGAGGTGTCTACGAAAATACGAATTCTATCTCAACCAGAAACGTAGCATCCTCAATACTATCCCATACTTATGGTATTGGTGGACTTTCCGGAGACTAAGAGTAAAAACTGGAATTATGTTATTTCCTAACACAATTGATGAAGGACTGAATTTGGTTCATCCTGGTTTTAGGAGAATTGGAGTATTCACTCATATTGGGAAAAATTGCACAATTCTTCCGAATGTTCTAATTGGTAGGAGAAAGCCTGGAATAAAATCAGATGTATACATTGGAGACAACTGCTATATTAGCACAGGAGTAACCATCTTAGGTCCTGTCACAATTGGGAAAAATGTTACCATAGGAGCAGGAGCTGTTGTGACAAAAGATATTCCTGATAATGTTGTTGTAGTTGGTGTTCCCGCTAAAATAATAAAGACAAAGTCATAGCTTGATACCACGTATATACTTCTTCGCCAACTTTGGTAATTGGAACCAGCAACCTTTTGGTGGTGGCGAGATTGGCAACCGCCGCACACTTGAGATGTTGCGAAAAGCTGGGTATGACGTTCACCTGATTGAAAAATACAATCGAGTGTTCAAACATACTCGTAAAGATGCTTTTATCATCGGCTTTTTAATGGCCGGGAATATTATTAAGTTCTTCTATTCATTACTTTTCGTCAGACGAAGAAACAGTCTTGTTCATATTGCAGGTTTTTATGGCTCAACTATTTACTTCGAGCGCATCCTTGTAAGCATAGCACATCTACTTGGCTATCGCACGATTTATGAAATGCGGGGTGGTGGAGCATCCTTTTACTATAATAATGGTTCACGTTTATACAAACACTTTTTTGCCTCAACAATCAGGCAAGCTGATTACATCTTCAGTCAGGGACAGGAAAATAAGTTTTTGATTGATAGCATTACACCAGAGAAACATTTCTTCTATTATCCCAATTATGTAATGCACGATTTCTATCCTGACGTCTACCCCAATAAACCAACCGATCGAATAAACATGCTTTACTTTGGTCGCGTGTCAAAACAAAAGAATATTGACGTTGTTGTTGACACGTTCAATCTGCTTGCAGCAAAGTACAACAACATATATCTAGATATTGTCGGTAACTGGACAGAACCTGCATACGCAAAGAAGATAAAGCTTCGAATCGGCTCTATAGAACACACAGAAAGAATCACAATTCATCCTGCTTGCGATCACAAAAGACTAAAAAAACACCTGATTGATAAGCATATCTATATCTTCCCAACCCAAGAGCCGCGAGAAGGACATAGCAATGCACTCACCGAAGCTATGGCATGGGGGCTTATTCCCATTACCACAGATATTGGTTTTAATCGGACAGTTGTTGGAAATGATACTTTGATTGTAAAAGACCTATCACCAAAATCTTTTGCTTCTGTAATAACACGAATTATAGAGGGCGGAGAGATTCAGGATTTTTCTAAACAAGCTTATCAACGAATACAGAACAATTACACGGAGGTTATTATATTTAATAAGTTAAAAGAGGAATACAATACCCTTTTCAAATTACAATCATTTGGCTAATGCCGCTACATCTTAAAGACATAAAAATCGTCTGTTCTCGAGAAGAACTACATCAGATTCCTGCTGGTAAGACGCTCATCAACACGATCAATGCCCATTCGTATAATACAGCGCAAAAAGACGAGGCATTTGCTGAGGCACTTTGTAAGGGCGATTATCTTATTCCTGATGGGGCAAGTATCGTCAAGGCTTGTCGATGGATAAATGCTCAAAGTCAACCACGAGAACGCATTGCTGGTTGGGACTTATTCATATTCGAAATGCAAGCCCTAAATCGCAAAACCACGAAGTCAAAGGTTATGTTCCTTGGCTCCAGCGAAAAGGTGTTGTCCATGATTCGCAAAAGGGCCGTCCATGATTATCCCAATCTGGAAGTCATAACCTATTCCCCACCCTACAAACAGGAGTTTTCGGACGAAGACAATCAAGCAATGATTAAGGCCGTCAACGATGCTGACCCCGATCTCCTTTGGATTGGAATGACAGCGCCCAAGCAAGAAAAATGGACATACAAACATTGGGACGAACTCGATATCCATTGTCATTGCGGAACTATTGGAGCCGTGTTCGACTTCTATGCCGGAACCGTGAAGCGAGCCCCATTATGGTGGCAGAAAAATTCCCTTGAATGGCTCTACCGATTGCTTATGGAACCAAAACGTATGTGGCGACGCTACATCATCGGCAATGCAAAATTCCTATATTACATATATAAGGAAAAAAGAATGACATTCTGACTTCATGCTTTTCTTTGAACTCATACGCATAGCTCTTGGCAGACAGAACACGTTTAGCCATACTCCTACCGAAAAGGAGTGGCACGATCTATTTGAAGAGGCGAAGCAACAAACCCTTTTAGGGGTGCTTTACGATGGTCTGTGCCGACTCTCTGCTGACCAAAAACCACCACGGCAATTACTCATCGATTGGCATGCTTCTGTCCAGAAGATTATCTGCGATAACAAACGCCTCAACCACGATACTGTATGGGTTAGTCAGCGTTGGGAGAAGCTGGGTTATCGAAACATCATATTGAAAGGCCAAGGCAATGCCCTGCTCTATCCTGATCCGATGTTGCGCATTCCTGGCGACATTGATATATGGCTCGATGGAGACCGAAAGAAGATTGTCAATTATGTCCGCAGTCACTTTCCCAAACTCGAAGTGACACGTATTGAGATGGAGTTCCCTGTCCGAAAAGACACACCTATTGAAATCCATTTCTTGCCGAGTTTCCTCTACGACCCATTCAAAGATAAGAAAATGCAGAGCTACTTCTGTCAGCAACTGGTTCAACCCAAGCAAGTTGAACTGCCAGAAGAAGGTATCATCAACATTCCCAACGACGAGATGAACTTAGTGTTCCAGTTGAGCCACATATATCGCCACCTCTTCTATGAAGGCATTGGATTAAGGCAGTTGATGGACTTTTACTATTTGAGTCAGCACACCCTTGCTTCAACAACAGGAGAAAAATTGAAGGGAAAAGTTTTGCCTGTCATTCGCGACCTTGGCCTGATGGACTTTTGTAAGGCTTTGATGTGGATTTTGGGCGAAGTGTTTTACATGCCTAAAGACCAAATGTTGGCTGAACCTGATGAACATCGGGGCCGATTCCTTCTCAGCGAGGTAATGCGTGCTGGCAATTTTGGCCATTCAGACGAACGTGTCGGCAATTGGGCAGAGATGAACCGATGGAAACGCCTGACTTGGGGCACTCGTTGGAGCTGGCGACTTATCGGACAGTATCCTCGAGAAGTGTTCTGGCATCCTTATTATCGAATATCACAATACTTTTGGCGACTTTTTAATGGTTATTTATAATGGTTAGAGAAAATAAGACTTCCGATAATAGCATACGTTGGATGATACTGGCAGGTGAATTGCTGGCTCTTAATGCCGCCCTGCTGACAATGTCCTACGTATACAAAAGCATGGGTAACGCCACAACTCCACACTACAAGCGTCTAATGGTGCTTATGTCGTTGGTGTATATACTATGCGATATTCAAAGCCGTCACCACATTTACGACCGCTTCGTTCGAGGCGACCAGTTGCTGCGAAGCTTTTTGTTCAGCACAACACTCTTCGTAGTGCTCAGCCTCATGGTGATGTGGGTGTTCCGTTGGCCTTTGATGACGTGGGACTTCATGCTGCCCTTCTATGGTTTCATCATCCTGTTCCTGTTCTTCTATCGTTGGACTTTGAGGAAATGCATTAAGTGGTATCGCAAACGTGGTCGTAACACCATGACCGTTATCTTCATTGGCAATATCAATGTTGCAAGCGAGCTCTACAAGACGATGGAATCCGATCCTACAACCGGTTACAAGGTAAAGGGATATTTTGCTGACGAACCGCGAACAAATGTTACGGGAGAGAACTATCTTGGCAAACCTGAGGAAGCACTTGACTACATCGAGAATCACCAATTGCATCAGGTTTATTGTCTGCTTCCTTCATCGCAAAATGATTTGATTAACAAGCTCATGCAAACGTGCACAAACAACATTGTACGCTACAATCACATCCCCGATTCCTTTAATTATCAGCGGCATACGATGGCTCTCAACTTGATGGACGGCACGCCTGTCTTCTGCTTGCATAACGAGCCACTTTCTATGCTGGGCAACCGTATCATCAAACGGACTTTCGACCTGATTGTCTCGAGCATCTTCCTGCTAACCATCTTTCCAATCGTCTATATCGTTTTTGGTCTGCTCATCAAACTCAGCTCGCCAGGGCCAGTCCTTTTCAAGCAAAAGCGTTCCGGCTTGAACGGCAAAGAGTTCTATTGCTATAAGTTCCGTTCGATGCGAGTGAATGTGGATAGTGACAAAGTCCAAGCCACAAAGAACGACCCTAGAAAGACACGAATCGGAGAGTTCATGCGTCGGACCAGCATTGACGAGCTTCCGCAGTTCATCAATGTCTGGCTGGGCAATATGAGCATCGTCGGCCCACGCCCTCACATGGTCATGCACACGGAACAGTACAGCCAACTCATCTCCAGCTATATGGTGCGCCACTTTGCCAAGCCGGGCATCACCGGTTATGCGCAAGTGACGGGCTTCCGTGGAGAGACCTCTGAACTATGGCAAATGGAAGGGCGCATCAAGAAGGATATCTGGTACATCGAGCATTGGAGTTTTGCCCTCGACCTCTTCATCATCTGGAAGACCATCTACAATGGTATCATCGGAGAAGAAAACGCATACTGATCAAATTCATAATTTTTTAATTCATATTTCAAATACAGTAAGGATGAAAAAGATTGTTCTATCGATTGCCCTAGCTGCAATCAGTCTGACAGGCTTGGCCCAAAGCGCTGAGTTCTTCAAACCCTACAAGCAGACAGACTTGCGTCTGCCTAGTGTTCCACTCGTCGTCAGCGACCCCTACTTCTCCGTTTGGAGCCCATATGATAAGTTGACTGACGGAAGCACTCGCCATTGGACAAACGACGAGAAACCCCTCGAGGGCTTGCTATACGTGGATGGTACAACCTATCGCTGGATGGGTTCTGCCCAGCGCACGCTCATGGAAAGCGTGGTTCCCATGGCAAACGAGGCAGAATGGGAGGCACAGTACACCGACCAAAAACCTGCCAACGACTGGATGAAGCCCGACTTCAACGCCTCTTCATGGAAGAATGGGAAAGGTGCCTTCGGTTCGGACAATTACGACAACATCCGTACTTCATGGACGAAGGAGGACAACGACATTTGGGTGCGCCGTACTGTTGACTTGACGGCCAGCCAGCTTCAGGGCGACCTCTATCTCATCTTCTCGCATGACGATGCCTGTGAAATCTACATCAACGGCAAGAAGGCCGCTACGGGCATCATGGATTATGTGGATGGCGTGGTGGTTCGTCTTGATGGGGAAAGGGCAGGTCTGCTCAAAGAAGGCAAGAACGTCTTTGCCGTGCATTGCTACAACAAGACAGGCGGCGCTTTGGTCGATTTCGGCATTTTCCGCAACATTGCCAAGGGTAACGACAGAATTGTGACTGCCGAGCAGAAGAGTGTGGATGTGCTGGCTTGCAACACATACTACACCATGACTTGTGGCCCAGTCGAGCTCGATGTGGTCTTCACGGCTCCACATATTATCGACGACTACGACCTGCTTTCTGCTCCCATCAACTATATTTCCTATCAGGTTCGAGCTACTGACGGCAAGCGTCATGATGTGAAATTCTACCTCTCCACTACGCCTCAGATGGCTGTCAATAAGATTCAGCAACCCACCATCTCGACGATGGAGTTCAAGAACGGTGCACAGTACCTCAAGGCCGGAACCATCCAGCAACCCATCCTCGCCAAGACTGGCGACGGAATCTGCATCGATTGGGGCTATGTCTATCTGGCTGGCACAAACGGCCGTCTCTGCCTGGCCAGCGATGCTGACATCAAAACGCAATTCTTGGCTGACGGACGCTTGCCTCGAGGCGAACGCCAAGTCGTTTGCCAGAAGCAAGTTTCCCTGCCCACCCTGGCTTACGTTCACGACTTCGGCACGACGGAACAGGGCAGCAGCTTTGCCATGATTGGTTACGACGAGATTTGGGACATCGAGTACTTCTTCAAGCGCTACAAGGGCTATTGGGCTCACGAAGGCAGTGTCAGCATCTATGACATGTTCGACCGCATGAGAGGCAACTATACCAGCATTATGCAACGTTGCCGCCAGATGGACAAGACCATCTACGACGACGCTTTCAATGCTGGTGGCGTAAAATATGCCGAGATTCTCAGCGGTTCCTATCGTCATGTCAACGCCGCCCACAAGCTCTTCCGCGACGATGAAGGCAATGTGCTCTTCTTCTCGAAGGAGAACAACTCGAACGGCTGCATCAATACTGTGGACCTCACCTACCCCGAGGCTCCGCTCTATCTCTGCTACAATCCCGAACTGCAGAAAGGCATGATGACGTCTATCTTCGAATATAGCTACACAGGCCGCTGGACGAAGCCTTTCGCAGCACACGACCTTGGACAATATCCCAAAGCAAACGGCCAGGTTTATGGTGGCGATATGCCTCTTGAAGAAGCAGGCAATATGATAACTCTGGCTGCCCAAATCTGCAAGCAGGAGGGCAACACGCTCTATGTGGACAAGTACTGGCGCATCATCACAACATGGGCCGACTACCTTGTTGAGAACGGTCTACACCCCGCCAACCAGCTATGCACCGACGACTTCGCAGGCCATTGGGCTGGCAACTGTAACCTCGCCATCAAGGCCATCATGGGCGTGGCTGGCTATGCTGAGCTGGCCAAGATGAAGGGCCTCAACGAAATCTACGAGAAGTACAATGCGAAGGCCAAAGAGATGGCTGCGACTTGGGAAAGCGAGACGAAAGTCAAGGACCACTACGAGCTAGCTTACGGCGCTGGGGCCGACACTTGGAGCCAAAAGTACAACATGGTTTGGGACAAACTATGGCAGACGAACATCATTCCCAACAATGCCATGCAGACCGAACTGAAATACTACCTGAAAAAGCAGAACCAATACGGCCTTCCACTCGACTGCCGCAAGGACTACACTAAGAGTGACTGGATTATGTGGAGCGCTGCAATGGCAGCTACAGACAAGGACTTCCAAGCCTTCGTTGACCCACTTTATAAGTACATCAACGAGACAGAGAGCCGCGTGCCCATCAGCGACTGGCACGACACGAAAACTGGTCGCATGACAGGCTTCAAGGCCCGCTCGGTCATCGGCGGCTACTGGATGCGAGTGCTGATGAACAAGGCTGCAGTCAAGTGATGGCAATAAACAGAATCAAGAAACTTCGCTAAAGTTTCTCCAGCACAATCAATGAGGGGGAGCGGGACAAAATCCTGTTCCCCCTTATTTTGTATTTCTCTCAAAATGGCTTGACCTTTGTGCGAGACGCGGCTAGTTTTCAGCGAGTTCGGAAGGTATGACTGGCATAGCACCGTTTTGCGTGCAAACATAGGCACTCACAGCAACGGCTTTGTTGTGAGCTTCGCGAATCGTTTTGCCAGCAAGTATTTGCGCCACAAAGGTTGCGGTAAAGCTGTCGCCTGCTCCAACGGTATCAGCAACCTCGACTTTTGGCGTCGGAATATAGGACGTCTCGTTTGCAGTGAAGACATAACTACCAATGGACCCGCAGGTCAGGATGACGATTCGCAACTTCGGATAAAGCATCAATATCTGTCGGCACTGCTCTTCCAAACTGCCGTCAAAAAGTCCGAGAAGCTTAGACACGACACCTATCTCGTCGTCATTGAGCTTGAGTATTGTGGCGCAGCGAAGGCTCTCTTCGACAATCTGGAGGTTATAGAAATGCTGGCGAAGGTTAATGTCATAGATACGCTCCGTGTCCTCGTCCATCGAGGCGATGAAACGCATGATGGTGTTTCGACTGACGGCTGAACGCTGCGCCAACGAGCCGTAGCAAACGGCCTTTGTCCGGGCAGCCAAGGCAACCAGCTCGTCCGTCCATGGGATGTTGTCCCAGGCCACATTCTCGCAAATCTCGTAGGAAGGAATGCCGTCAGCGGAAAGCGTAACTTGCACGGTTCCTGTGGGTTGATTTACTCGAGCGATATCGTTGGCGAGTTTTGCCTCCTTGAAAATCTGCAGGATTTCGTCGCCTAAAGCATCGTTTCCGACTGCAGAAACAACCGAACTTTGCCAGCCAAACTGGCCGACATGATAAGCAAAATTGGCTGGAGCACCGCCCAACTTGCGACCTTCCGGCAAGCAGTCCCACAAGACTTCGCCGATGCCTACAATCGTGTCCTTCATCATTTTCCCTCCTTCTTTCCAAAGACAGAGAAGTGCACATAGCGCTTCGGATGAGCTTTGAGGTCGCTGACGAGGCTGTCGGCACTCTGGACCGTGTGGTTCAGATTGTCAAAAACCGATGGGTCGTTCATCAGCTTGCCAAGTGTCCCATTCGGGCTTTGCATCTGCTCCATCATGTTATGAACGCTGCCGATAGTCTGGTTGACGCTCTCGAGCGTGGCCTGAATATCGAGCTGGTTCATCTTGTCTGTCAATGTTGCCACATTCTCACCAGCCTTCGTAAAGGTGCCCGTCATCTGCGGTATGTCGTTACGTAACAAAGTGTTAAGCTGATTTGTGCTCTTGTTAAGATTCTCCGTAATGAGTTCTGCATTCTGGATGATGAGGGGCAGATTGGGGTTGGAAAGCAGGGTGTTGAGTGTTGTAACAAGGGTATCAACCTTAGCCACGACCTCTTCCAGCTGAGGCACCATGCCTCCCACTTTTGCCATCAAACCGTTCACATCGCTGCCCTCGATGGTATCGCCTGGGTGATAAGCTTCGCGCAGGTTGGTTGCGAGCAGCATATTGAGGGTGCAACCGCCCAAAACGGCTTCATCGAGTTGTGCCGAACTGCCTTTAGGAATGCGAAGTCCTTTGTCCGTACTGATTTCGACCACGACCTTTCCAGGGTGGCGGAAGTCGTATTCTATGTCGCTCACAATGCCCACTTTATAGCCGTCAGCATAGACGGAACTGCTTTTTGTCAGTCCTTTAGTATTGCTAAAAACAATATAGTATTTCTCGCTGGAACTGAACAAGTTAACGCCTTTCAAGAAATTGATTCCAAGGAAGAGTGCCACGATGGCGACGACACCAGTTATACCTATCTTTACTTCTGTTTTCATCTTATTTCTTATAAGCGACAAACGCGTTGTAAATACTCTTTGCGAGGGCATTCACGCCGGCAGTCGAGGTGAGGTAGGACGATTCGCTCGCATTGTTTATGTAGCCGAGCTCAATCAGAACACTTGGCATACTGGTGGCACGAAGAACGAGGAATCCAGCCTGGTGAACTCCCTTGTCAACGCGGCCAGCGGTTGTGCGGAACTGCTTTTGGATGAGTCCGGCAAGCTTCACGCTGCTTTCCATGTTCTTGTCCTGCATGAGCTCGAAGATGATATAGCTTTCGCTGGAATTGGGGTCGAAGCCTTCGTACTTCTGCTCGTAGTCGTTCTCGAGGGTGATGACGGAGTTCTCGCGTTTAGCGACGGCAAGGTTGTCGGCAGCTCTGTGCATACCCAGAGTATACGTTTCAGTGCCTCTGGGACCGACTTTTGCAGCCGTAGCATTCGTATGGATGCTGATGAAGAGGTCGGCCTTTGCCTTATTGGCGATGTTAGCACGTTCGTTCAACTCGACGAAAACGTCAGTCTTGCGCGTATAGACCACCTTTACATCTTTGCAATTCTGCTCGACAAGTTTTCCGAAAGCAAGAGCGACAGCCAGATTGATATTCTTTTCCTTTGCGCCATTACTCATTGCCCCAGGGTCTTTTCCGCCATGACCTGCATCGATGACAAGCGTGTAGGGCATAGCCAAAAGGCTGACGAAAAGCAACAGAGAAGTGGCGATGTAGCGTCGTATCATATGGTAAAATACATTGTTCCGCGTGCAAAGGTACAATTTTAAATTCAAAATTCAAAATTTATAAATTCAAAATTTATAAACTCAGTCTGAATCGTGCTCCCGCCATCACCCATATACCTGGTTGAGGGACCGAGCCAAGGTCGTAATAGCGGTGATTGGTGATGTTTGTCGCTTGGACGAAAAGCTGGTAGCGAGGCGCATCCCATTGCATCTTGGCGTCGAGCATGGCATAGGGATGATAACCGACTAGTTTTCCATCACTTACATAGCTGCCTATGCGCTCTTGCCAATGGAAATCCCAACTCATCGAAAGGCGATTGTAGATGCGATGTGAAAGGCTAGCCACAAACTTGTGACGCAGGTACTCCATTGCCACATTGCTCTTCACAACACCTTCCGCATCGTGCTTCTTCTGATGGATGAAGGTATAGCCCATACTGAGGGAACGCATCCAAGTATCGCGTCCAAGAAGCTCTGGAAAAGCAATCTTTCCTTGAACCTGAACACCCACATTATCAAGGTTGAAAGAAGCAGTATGGAAGATGTCGTCAGCCGAATACATCACCCAGTCAATCATCTGTGTTCCACGATGATAGAAGCCTTTCACGCTTGCTTCTGCCCCATTCCAACGATGCTCTGCTCCAAGCGAAAGGGAATGGTTGTGCTCGGCTTTCAAGTCGCGATTGCCTTCGTGAGTCGGGCTCTTATAATAGAGTTCCGTAAAGGTGGGCAAGCGGAAACCTTTGTTGTAGGAGAAGAGCAACTTCCATCGAGAAGTGGGACGATAGGCAACATCGATGCCCGGATAGAAGCGGAAACGATGGTCGATGGCCGACGTCATGCTCGCCATCAAGCCTGCCGAAATGGTCCAACGCCTCAGCAGGATGTTGTGTTCGAGGCTGAAGGAAACTGTCGTCCGATTGTCGCTCCAAGTATAGAAACTCCCTTCTGGTCGGAGATTGCAGCCAAGATTCGTGCTGAGGATGTTTTCGTGGCGAAACAAAGCCGAAACTGCTGTCTTGCCAAGTTTCCAGTCGAAATGCCCTCCAGCCTTGACGCCATAGACGTCCGAACGATGGAAATTCTCGCCGAAAGTGGTGCCTCGAACAAGCTCGAAATTGTCGTAGGAACGGTTCCAAAAGACTTGTGGCGTGAAGTGGAAACGACCTTTCGTTTCGGCACTGACGCTCGTCATAAGTCGTTGATTCCGTTCATATTGGTCAGGATAATTGGCGCTGTAGAAGGTGTTGGCTCCGTAGCTTTTTTTCGAGAAACCGAACTGCCAGTCGAGCTTGAAAGAACTGTCCTCGTAATCGCCTTGATAGAAGAGTTGCCCTTTTCGCCAAGAACTGTTGAGGGTGCCGCCATCGCTTCTGCCTCCACCACCGCTGATGCGGTTCGAAACTTTGCCTGTCGCGAGAGAGAAGCGAGCCTCGCCTTCTCCTGTGCCGAAGGAACCACCCCTGGCAGCAAGTTCGAGGTTCCTTCCGGACTCATGCTTCGTGACGATGTTGATGGCTCCACCAAAACTTTGCCCGCCATAAACACGACTGGCCGCGCCTTCGAGCACCTCGATGCGTTCTATGTCGCTGATGCTGACGGGAAAGTCTGCCGAAAGATGTCCTGTTTGGGGATTGCCGATGTCGATGCCGTTGAGCAGAAGCGTGACCTGGTCAAAGGTGCCGCCATCGATGCTGATGTCCGTCTGAATACCAAAGCCACCACGCTGACGGACGTCCACGCCTGTGACTAATTTGAATAGGTCGTTGATACTTTGTACCGCCGCCTGCTCGATTTCCTGACGGCTAAGTACACTGACGATTCGTGCCGACTGCAATTGCGTCAGTGGTGCCATAGTGCCGCTCACGGTCACCTCCGCCAATTCCTCCTCTTCGACGATGTTCTCCTCTTCATAAGAGACAACTGGAGAACTCTGCCTTTGTGCTTGTGCCGCTGCAGCCACACCAAGAGTGGCGACGCTGAGGACACCGATACGCACTTGCCGATGAAGGCTGGCAAAGGCGCTGTAACCCTTGTTGGCAAACTGCTTCCAAGTAATTACGGCTGGCCTTTTCTGATGTCTGTGCATTGATTAATGTGTTTAGTGATAAATTATATCAGTTGCATTCCTGCTTCCTTGCATTCCCTCCGCATTTCTTCGGGCCAAATGCTGGCTTGCGTTTCGCCGATGTGAGCCTTGTGGAGGAGCACCATGCAGAGTCGGCTCTGACCGATGCCGCCACCAATCGTCAGGGGAAGTGTGTCGTTCAACAAGCGTTGGTGGAAATAGAGTTCCTTGCGCTCTTCCTTTCCTTGCAGGGCGAGTTGGCGAACCAACGCTTCCTTGTCGACTCGAATACCCATCGAACTGAGCTCGATGCTACGGTTGAGAATGGGATACCATACAAGCAAATCGCCGTTCAGCCCAAGGAAACCGCTCTCGTTTGGCGAGCTCCAATCGTCGTAGTCTGGAGCGCGGTTGTCGTGGACTTCTCCATTCGAGAGTTTGCCTCCTATACCTATTATAAATACGGCGCCATAAGTCTTGCAGATAAGGTCTTCGCGCTCTTTCGGAGTCTTGTCGGGATAGAGCTTCAAGAGTTCTTCGCTATGAATGAAATGGATATCTTCCGGCAAGTAGGGTTTTAGCTGGGGATAGTTCTCACAGACATAGAACTCGGTTCGCAGGATTGCGCAATAGATTTTCCTGACGATTCGACGCAGATAGGCTTCGTTGCGGTTCTCGGCAAGGAGAACACGCTCCCAGTCCCATTGATCGACATAGAGGCTGTGGAGGTTGTCAAGCTCTTCGTCGGCTCGGATGGCGTTCATGTCCGTCACGATGCCGAAACCGGGCTGCGTCTGATACTCTGCGAGGGTAAGGCGTTTCCACTTTGCCAACGAGTGCACGACTTCGGCCGTAGCATCGCCCATGTCCTTGATGGGGAACGAGACTGGCCGCTCCACACCATTCAGGTCGTCGTTGATGCCAAGTCCGCGAAGCACGAACAGGGGCGCAGTTACGCGACTGAGGCGCAACTCGGTTGAAAGACTGCTGAGGAAAAAGTCCTTGATTTTCTTGATTGCCTGCTCTGTTTGGTTCAAAGTCAGCAAAGCAGTATAATCTGCGGGTTTTATAAGTTTGCTCATATCGTTATCAACAATCTGCCTGCAAAATTACCGCTTTTATTTCAATTTGGCAACAATTTCGGGGGAAAAAGTTGCAAAATTAATCATCAAAGTCGTATCTGTCTAACAGTTTGCCGCATTTAGAGCAAAATACTTCATGTTTGTAGATGACATTTCCGCAATCGTTGCAACGATAGGTACGTTCCTCCTTTTTCTCCTTGTTTTCGGTGTTTGTCGTTTCCATAATGCTATGTTTTCGCCTACAAAGTTACAAATAAAAACGGGGAGAACAAAATAAATTCCATTAAATTTAGGGACATTCCCAAACATGGGCAGCGTCGTTGGCAATTGTATAGTGTGACGTTGGCGATTAACTAGTGTGACGTTTGCAATTTACTAACGTGAAGTTTGCAATTTACTAACGTGAAGTTTGCAATTTACTAGTGTGACGTTTGCAATCGTGGCTGGGATTGTTCCGATGGGGCCCCTACTCTATTTCGCTGAGTTCGAGCCAACGCATAGATTTCTCGTCGAGCAAATCGTTGACTACGGGCAGGCGTTTGCTGAGGTCGATTATTTCCTGCGTGCTTAGGGTACCGCTGCTGAGGGCTGCCTCGATGTCGGCTTTCTCGTTCTCCAGCTCGTCGATTTCCTTTCCGAGAGCCTCGAACTCCTGCTTCTCGCGGAAAGACATTTTGCGCTTTCTCTCTCCCTGGAATCTCGGAGTGCTCGGAGCGTTCTGAGTATTCTGAGCCTTCTTGGGCTCAGGTTCCAGCTTCTCCCACTCTCTGTATTGCGTGTAATTGCCTGGGAAATCCTTCACAACACCGTTGCCTTTGAAGACGAAGAGGTGGTCCACAACCTTATCCATGAAGTAGCGGTCGTGGCTGATGATGATGACGCAACCTCGGAAGTCCTGCAGGTATTGCTCCAGGATCTGCAGAGAAGTGATGTCGAGGTCGTTTGTGGGCTCGTCAAGGACAAGGAAGTTGGGGCTTTGCATGAGTACGGTACAGAGGTAAAGCCTGCGCTTCTCGCCTCCAGAAAGCTTGTAGATGTAGTTCTGCTGCTGTTGGGGCGAGAACATGAAATGCTGCAGGAACTGCATGGCGGAGAGCTTCCTTCCGCCTCCAAGGTCGACATATTCCGCGGTCTTGCGAACTGCGTCTATCACTTTCATCTGCTCGTTGAACTGCATTCCGTCCTGACTGTAATAGCCGAAACGCACGGTCTCGCCCACGACGAAACGACCGCTATCGGGCTTCACCAGTCCGAGCAGCATCTTGACGAAAGTGCTCTTGCCTGTGCCGTTATTGCCCACGATGCCGAGCTTCTCGTAGCGCGAGAAGTTGTAGTAGAAGTCCTTGAGCAGGACAAGGTCTCCGTATGCCTTGCTCACGTACTCGGCCTCGAATATCTTGCTGCCGATGTAGGTCGATTTCATCTCGAGCCTGACCTGCTGCTCCTCGATCCGGCGATGGGCTTGCTTCTCCAGCTCGTAGAATGCTTCCTCGCGATACCTTGCTTTATGACCTCTGGCTTGAGGCATCCTTCGCATCCAGTCGAGTTCCGTCCTATAGAGATTCGTAGCCCTCGCCACTTCAGCCCGAGCCACTTCCAGGCGTTGGGCACGATGTTCGAGGAAATAGGCATAGTTGCCCTGATAGGTGTAGACCGTCTCTTCGTCGAGTTCGAGAATGACGGAACAGACGCGGTCGAGGAAGTAGCGGTCGTGCGTCACCATAAGGAGCGTGACGTTGGACCGCGAGAGATAGTTCTCGAGCCACTCTATCATCTGCAGGTCGAGGTGGTTCGTCGGCTCGTCGAGGATGAGCAGGTCGGGCTCCATGATGAGCGTATTGGCAAGGGCGACACGCTTCAACTGGCCTCCTGAAAGCTGAGAGAGGGGCTTGTCAAACTCCGTGATGAAGAGCTGCGAGAGGATGGTCTTGGCGCGATTCTCATAGTCCCAAGCCTTCTGCTGCTCCATACGGTCCAGGATGTCTTGCAAGCCTTCCTGAGTGGCGGAAGCCATGCAGGTCTCGTACTCGCGGATGAGGTTGGTCGTCTCGTTTCCGTGCCAGAAGCAAGCCTCGATGACGGTCAGGTCGAGGGGATAGTTGGGCGTCTGCTCCAGATAGCCCACGCGAAGGTCATTATGGAAGACGACCTGCCCTTCGTCGGCCTGGTCCGCCCCGCTCAGAATGTTCAGGAGCGTGCTTTTGCCCGTGCCGTTCTTGGCGATGAGACCCACCTTCTGTCCCTCACCGATGCTGAAGCAGAGGTCGCGGAAAAGCGTCTTGTCCCCCACACTTCGCGTCAGATTCTGTACCTGCAAGTATGAAACCATGCCGTTTTTCCTGCAAAAGTACAAAAAAAGGGAGAATAAACAAAGATTTTTCACTTTTCACTTTTCACTTTTCACTTTTTTGTCGTACCTTTGCACACGTAATACCAAAGATAAGTACTGCCAGCATCTTCTTTTAGGCAGTTCATTACTTTCCCTTACACATTATTTATTATTATTAGCATACACGAATTATGCACAAAAGTGAACTTGAAGGAATGACTCTGGCAGAGCTTACCCAGCTTGCCGGAAAACTTGGCGCGGAACTCAGTAACGACCAGACCACACTCATATACAACATATTGGATGCCCAATCCCTGCAGGCTCCCGTCGAGTCTGCCCCAAAGAAAAGAGGCAGAAAACCCAAGGCAACCAAAGAAACTGAAGCCCAACCTGCTGAAGCTGCATCTGTAGCAGAAAAACCTGCCCCGAAGAAGCGCGGACGCAAGTCGAAAGCCGAAAAGGAGGCAGAAGCAGCAGCTATGGCAGTTGAAGAACAGACCAAGGAAACGGCTAAGGCAAAAGAAGCGCCTGCAGAAGAAGCCGCTACAGAACCCGTTCAGGCAGAAGCAGCTCCCGCTCCGAAAAAGCGCCGCAAACGTATTGGCGAGACGGCACAACCCAAAGAAGAGACTGCCGACTTCATCATCCTGCAGGACATACCCACAGCCGAAGAGCAACTGAAGGCCCTGACGGAAGAAGCCGCTCCAAAACCCGCTCCCAAAGCGAAAGAGGCTCCGTCTCCCGCTCCTACGGCGGAGAACTGGGGCGAGGCCCTTTGCATTCGCGGCGAAGGCGTGCTTGAGGTGATGCCCGAAGGCTTCGGATTCCTGCGCAGCAGCGACTACAATTACCTCTCCAGCCCCGATGACATCTACGTCACCCAGCAGATGATCAAGCAGTTCGGCCTGAAGACCGGCGACGTGGTGGAAGGTCCCGTCCGTCCCCCAATGCGAGGCGAAAAGTTCTTCCCCCTGGTTCGCGTGGAGCGCATCAACGGATGCAACCCCGATACCGTTCGCGACCGCAGCCCGTTCGAGAACCTCACACCCCTCTTCCCCGACGAGAAGTTCAAACTCTGCAAAGGCAAGGGCGATTCTCTTTCTGCTCGCGTTGTCGACCTCTTCGCCCCCATCGGCAAAGGCCAACGTGCCCTCATCGTGGCACAGCCCAAGACCGGTAAGACGCTCCTCATGAAGGACATAGCAAACGCCATCGCAGCCAACCATCCCGAAGCATACCTGATGATGCTGCTCATCGACGAGCGCCCCGAGGAGGTGACCGATATGGCCCGCACCGTCAAGGCCGAGGTCATCGCCAGCACCTTCGACGAACCGGCCGAGCGCCACGTCAAGATAGCCGGAATCGTCCTGGAGAAGGCAAAGCGAATGGTGGAATGCGGACACGATGTCGTCATCTTCCTCGACTCCATCACACGTCTGGCACGCGCCTACAACACAGTATCTCCCGCCAGCGGAAAGGTGCTGAGCGGTGGTGTGGATGCAAACGCCCTGCACAAGCCCAAGCGCTTCTTCGGAGCAGCCCGCAACATCGAGAACGGAGGCAGCCTGACCATCATCGCAACGGCCCTCATCGACACGGGCAGCAAGATGGACGAAGTCATCTTCGAGGAGTTCAAGGGAACGGGCAACATGGAGCTGCAGCTCGACCGCATGCTCTCCAACAAGCGCATCTTCCCCGCCGTCAACATCATCGCCAGCAGCACCCGTCGCGACGATTTGCTCCAGGACAAGCTGACGCTCGACCGCATGTGGATTCTGCGCAAGTTCCTTGCCGACATGACCTCGCTCGAAGCCATGAACGAAGTGAAGTCGCGCCTCGAAAACACAGAAAACAACGAGGAATTCCTGCTCAGCATGAATTCGTAAGGACAACCTGAATATATAACAAGAAAGAAGGCGGGGAGCAATATGCTTCCTGCCTTTGTTTTTGCGCGCGTAAAATTCAAAGAATTTTAACGACTCGTTAAAACGGCCGTAGAGCGCAAGTTTTGCCTCGGCGGTACAAACATACGTCGGAGGCATTTGAAGCGATTCTGGGGCAATCTAGATGGGTTTCAGAGGGGTTCTGGGTTTTGTGGTAAGGACTACATATGTTTGAGTCACTTTATTGTTACATGACATGTGGTCAAAGTGGTCAAAGCTGCGATTAAGTGAGGGCAATGATGCTTGAATCAATTGCCGAGCGTTAGCAGTCTCGACTATGGTCAAAGTGGTCAAGGTCAAAATGGTCAAAATGAATTTCAACTTCGCCAAGAAATGTCTATAATAATATACATATTATTATAGCAGACTTTTTGCAAATCCGAAAACGATTTTGACCAAATGACCAAATGACCAAAATGACCGCCCCGATGATTTTTTTGAAAAAAGTCTGCAAAAAATTCGTAGACCGCAATGAGAGTGTCGTAAATTTGCAGCACAGTTCGAGACAAGAAGTCTTGCAGCAGAATTAAAACTCTGCCCCACGCGGGCATACAACATATGAATGAGGACACGCAGCGGCGTATCCTTATCCCAAAAGAAATTGACTTACTGATGAAACGCAGGCAAGGTAAATCGCAATCGTAACACGTTAACTTGGCCAATTACACGTGTGTAAGTTTGCAAACGTCGCACTAGTAAATTGCAACGAACTAGGGTTGTTTCCTTACTTCCAAAGTCGCACTCCGACAAAGGCGTGGGCAACCCACTTGTTCTGGTGAACGGTTACGGCATCGTCAACGAAAAGGGAGTTGTTCGCCACTCCTGTAAGTCCGACGAAGTAACGCGAGGAGAAGTTATAAACTACGGCAACTCGCTCGTTGAAGAGCATGTTGAACTTCATTCGCCCTGCATGCTGGCTCTCGTCGTTGATGGTCAGCTTGTTGCGGTTATAGACGACAAAAGTGGGGAGAAAAGTCAGGTTGAGAAGCCATTTCCGGCCGAGGACGAGGTTGTAGCCGTAGCCGCCTCCGATGCCGACATGGCCCACATAGATGCGGACATCATGGTCGTCCGGATACCGCTCCTTCCGTTCGTCGCTCGTCTCGATGCTTCCGCCCTGATAGCTCAAGCCCGCAAGCCACGACCCTGCCGACCGGCGCTGGATGTAGCTCTGATTGTAGGCTGCAGAAACGCAGTAGCGGCGATGGTTGAAGACATAGTAGCCCGTGATGTTGAAGACCTTCATGTCCGCCTCGCCCTGCTCCAGTCGAAGCGCCTCGTCTCCGAGAGTCATGTCCCCGGACAACGAGGAAGAGCGCTGATAGCTGGCGTCAATGCAGAAACGGCTTGCATAGTAATTGAAGTTCAGCTCGTAGTCGTCGTAGAAGCCCCTCAGCTTGGCGGGATTGATGGAATAGGCAGCGGAGAGCCCACGATAGGTTCCGGCTATGGAGATGGTCGTCTTGTGACTGGTGCTCAGATTGGAATTGAAGCTGACATCGTTGACAGTCCCCTTCGACCGCATACTGTTGCCCGTCTGATTGCCCTTGAGTTTCAGCGTCAGTCCCCCTTCCGGACGAACCACATAGTTCGTGTCGTACGATATCTTGTAATAACGGTCGGTAAGCAAGCTGTCCGCCTTCGCCCAAAACCTCTTCAGGCGGTTCCCTGCATGAACCTCGGAGAGGCAACAGACAAGGGACAACAGACAAAAGACAGCCCGAAAACCAACATTACGCATTACCCTTACGACCATCTGACTATGAACTATGAACTATGAACTATGAACTGTGGACTATGAACTATGAACTATGAACTGTCTCAGAACTCATACCCCAGGTTCAGATAGAAATACGGCTCCTTCGTGCGATTGCTATATCCGAAGGTAGCTCCAAGAGGGCCGAACATGGTTTTGTAGTAATAGGCAGCCTGAACGCCGAACAGAGTTGTGTGGTCGAAGATTTCCTTCAGCTTTTCCGCCTGCTGGGCCCCCGCCAAGCGAAGGAACACATAGTGGTTGGAGCCGAAACGATACTGGCCCTGGACTTGTGCCGCTATGAACTGGTCGGCGACGAACTCCACATTCCCCACACCTGCGAAAGGCATCTGCTGCTCCACATAATGACTAAACCAATCGCCTCCGATGGTGTTGGCAAAGATGAAGGGGACCGCCTTGCCTAAAAGCATACGGCCGTAAACCATCGGTTGAAGCGTGAAGCGGTTGCCGAAAGAGAACGACCTGCGCCAGCTTGCACTGATATCGCTCAGACCGGCCTTGTCCTCGAGCTTGATGAGATTGTCCGTCAGATAGGCATACTCCGCCTTGAAACGCGTGCCTCGCGTCGGGAAGTACCAATCGTCTTCGCTATTGTAGTCCAGACGGGCACGATAGCTGTAATAGTGTCCGTTCGTGAGCGTGACGTTCGTCGATTTCTCCGATTCGAGCTTGTTGCGATAGTGCATGTAGTTCCAACGCAAGCCCACCTGGAAATTGAAGTTGCGGAAATCGTTGCTGATAGGCACAATCTCGGCCTGGAACTGATTGTAGAGGATGCTGTAAGCACGGTCGCCTCCAACGTAGAAGTCAATATCGTTGTGGCGGAAAGTGTAGTTCAACGAAGGACGCGTGAAACTGCGGGGATGGGCCGTCAGTTCGCCTCGAGCCATAATGCGCTTGCCCAAACGGACCGTCAGCTCAGTATTCATCGGCACAGACGACTTCTTCAAGGGCAATTCCAGCCCCAACAGGACGGCAGCATATTCCTCAGTATCGAACCGCAACCCCACATTGGCCTGAGCCGACTTGCGCTCGCCAGCGGAAAGCACCACAAACACGCCATCATCATCCGGCAAGAGCCGGCATTCGGCCGACTTGTAGAAGAGGTCCACACGCATGGAAGTGGTGAGCTGCTGCTGCAATTTGGCATCAATACTGTCGTTTTTCCGCAAATGGAACTTCTCGCGAAGGAAACGCTCGTCTTTCGGCGTCATGTTCTCGTACATATAGTCCTTAACCCTCTGACGCTCAGTCATAATCTTAGGACGGAGAGGATGATATCGGGGAGGGATAAAGCCCTCGGGAAGGTTCAGCCCCTTCTTCAGGGCCATCAGCTCATCATAGTGTCGCATAGCCTCCTCCTCGCCACGACGGATAAGCGTATCGACAGCTGCTGCGGAGAAACTCGCAGTATTGTAGCCCGTCGTATTGACTCGCATGTGCAAATCGGTCATGGCAATGTTCTCCTCGAGCTTGTTCTTGCAGTTTATATCGATAATCTGGTTCAAGACGCCAAGCGTGCCCTTAATCTCGTCGGCAGTTTTCGGGTCGCCCTGAACAGTAACGCCAATGATGACGTCTGCCCCCATTTCCTTGGCAAGGTCGGCAGGATAGTTGTTCTTCATGCCGCCATCGGTAAGCACCATATCGCCTAGCCTTACAGGAGCAAAAGCTGCCGGAATGGCCATCGAAGCGCGCATGGCTTGAGGCAATCTGCCGCTATGGAAATCGACTTCGCTATTGTCGATAATATTCGTTGCCACACAAGCGAAAGGTATCTTCAGGTCCTTCGAGAAATCGAGCGAGTCGGTATAGCCCGTACAGAGCTGCCCGAAGAGTTCAGCAAGGTTCTTTCCCTTGATGAGACCGCCCTCGCCGGTTTTGTTCTTGCCGAAGGAAAGTCCCGTAGAAAACACGTAAGTATATTGCTTGCGACGGTCGGTAAGGCTTTGGTTGCGAAGGTCTTCCTTGTCGGTAATGACGTAGCTCCAGTCCTGCTTTCGTACCATTGAATCGAGCGAATTGGCGTTATAACCGATGGCATAAAGGCCACCAATGATGCTGCCCATCGATGTGCCGGCAATGTAATCGATAGGAATGCCTGCCCGTTCCAAAACCTTCAGCACGCCGATATGTGCCATACCTTTCGCTCCGCCGCCACTAAGAACGACGCCGACCTTTTTCCTTGCCGGAGCAGGTACGCTGTCCTGCTGAGCATTCATATTGCAGCACAAAAAGGCCGCAACAACGAGCAACAAAAGCCTTCTCTTCATAACTATGAACTATGGACTATGAACTATGAACCATAATAAAGATGCTTGCCTGCCGCAAGGGTGTTGAGCATGAGCATGCAAATCGTCATAGGTCCTACCCCTCCAGGAACGGGAGTGATAAATGAGCAAAGCGGTGCCACGTTCTCGAAGTCGACATCGCCTTGCAGACGGAAGCCGCTCTTCTTCGTAGCGTCAGGCACTCGAGTCGTGCCCACGTCAATAACGACAACACCTTCCTTCACCATATCGGCCTTCAGGAAAGCAGGCTGTCCGATAGCTGCGATGATGATATCAGCCTGCCGACATTCTTCCTTGAGCGTTTTGCTACGGCTATGGCAAACAGTTACAGTTGCGTCGCCAAATTGCTTTTGCATCATGAGTTGGGCCATCGGTTTACCCACAATATTGCTTCGTCCCAGAATGACGCACTTCTTGCCACTCGTCGGAATCTCGTAACGGCGAAGCAACTCAAGTATGCCCTTTGGTGTGGCACTAATATAGCAAGGAAGTCCTATCGCCATTCGTCCCACGTTAATGGGATGGAAACCATCCACATCTTTCTTATAGTCAATGGCTTCTATGACTTTCTGTTCGCTGATATGCTTGGGCAAAGGAAGCTGCACAATGAAGCCGTCAACGGAGGCATCCTTGTTGAGTTTATCCACTTCGGCAAGCAATTGCTCCTCCGTGATGTCGTCTTCGAATCGAAGCAAAGTGCTTTGGAATCCGCAAGCCTCGCAAGCGAGCACTTTGTTGCGCACATACGTCTCGCTTCCCCCGTCGTGACCTACCAGGATGGCTGCAAGGTGTGGACGCTTGCCACCCTTCGAAACGATGTCTTCTACTTCTTTCTTAATCTCTGCCTTAATCGTGGCAGCAGTCTGTTTTCCGTCTATCAGTTGCATATCCGACTATGAACTATGAATTATTAACTATAAACTACATTCCCGGCATTCGTCCTTTCATCATGGCCGCCATTTGCTGCATCTTGCTCTTGTCCGTGACCATCTTCATCATTTTGCGAGTCTGGTCAAACTGTTTGATGAGCTTGTTCACCTCCTGTATGTTGGTGCCAGAACCCTTTGCCAATCGCATTCTGCGACTCGTATTGAGGCATTCGGGATGGGTTCGTTCGCTTGGTGTCATGCTGAGGATAATGGCCTCGATGTTCTTGAAGGCGTTGTCGTCGATATCCATATCCTTGATGGCCTTTCCCACACCCGGAATCATGCCTGCCAAATCCTTCAGGTTGCCCATCTTCTTGATTTGCTGAATCTGTTTGTAGAAGTCGTTGAAGTCGAATTGGTTCTTCTTGATCTTCCTTTCCAAACGGCGGGCCTCTTCCTCGTCATATTGCTCCTGAGCCCTTTCGACGAGCGAGACAATGTCGCCCATACCGAGGATTCTGTCGGCCATACGGCTTGGATGGAAGGGATCGAGCGCCTCCATCTTCTCGCCCGTACCGACAAACTTGATGGGTTTGTTGACGACACTGCGAATGCTAAGCGCAGCACCGCCTCGAGTATCGCCATCGAGTTTGGTGAGAATGACGCCTGTATAGTCGAGCCTATCATTGAACTCTTTTGCCGTGTTAACGGCGTCTTGGCCCGTCATAGCGTCCACGACGAACAGAATCTCGTCCGGCTGAACGGCATCACGAATGTCTTGTATTTGCTGCATGAGTTCCTCGTCGACAGCCTGACGGCCTGCCGTATCGATGATGAGCACATCGAATCCCTGAGCCTTGGCATGCTGGATGGCATTCTTGGCAACGAGCACGGGGTCGGTTGCGCCTTCCTCGAGATGAACGGGAACGCCCACCTGTTCGCCCAGGACACGGAGCTGCTCCATGGCTGCAGGGCGGAAAGTGTCGCAAGCTGCAAGCAGAGGATTCTTTCCTCGCTTTTCCTTGAGCAACTTTGCCAGCTTGCCACTCATGGTGGTCTTACCCGCACCGTTCAAGCCGGCCATCAGGATGATGGCAGGATGGCCTTTCAGGTTCATGTCGGTCGTTTCGCCACCCATCAGTTCGGCCAGTTCGTCGTGCACGATTTTGACCATCAATTGCTGTGGCTTGATGGCTGTCAAGACGTTCTGACCGAGTGCTTTCTGCTTGACCGTATCGGTGAAAGACTTTGCCACCTTGTAGTTGACGTCCGCGTCAAGCAAGGCTCTGCGCACATCCTTCAGCGTCTCGGCGACATTGATTTCGGTTATCTTGCCTTCACCTTTCAGTATCTTGAACGACCGTTCGAGCCGTTCGCTTAAGTTTTCAAACATATCTTGAATTTTGAAATTATTAGTTTTGAATTCCGAGGCTTTCCTCCACGAGCGGCATCACGACTTTGCTCAGCACTTTGTCGTTGAGAAAGTGTTCGCCTTCGAAGAGCCGCATCCGGTCCTTTCCATAGTGCTTGAGGAAGTCGGCCTGGCAATTGACGAGCTTGTCCTGCGTGCCGAACAGTCCCCACACCAGGGCTTTCTCGTTGTCGTCTATGCCTTTGAAACTCTCCTTCTCGACCTGTTGGAAGGCCTGAATCATGGCTTTGTCAACCTTGAACTCCGTAGCGCCGTCTTGGCGTTTATTGCGGAACTCACGGCGTCCCATACCACGGAAGGTCAGCAAGCGGGCCATGTGGAACGACGGATTCACGAGGATTCGCTTCACGCCCTTTAGTTGTTCGCCATAGAGGGCTCCCATACTGGTTGCCACGATGAGGTCGGGCTGCTCGTTTGCCACGAGTTCTTTCAGGAAACCGATTGCCTCGTTGGGGTCGACGGGCACGTCCGGACTGAGCACCTGCACGCCTTTCGGGTAGAGGTGGTTGCGCATCTGTGTGGCCGAACCTGTGCTGCCTGCACTGGCAAACCCATGTATGTAAAGCACTTTTTTCACGGGTGCAAATTTACAAAGAAATTTCGAGAACCCAAAATTCCTGCTAAGGAATTTGCCAAAACGGGACGACACACATACAAATTGCCCTCCGAAAGTCGAACCTTCGGAGGGCAATTCCGTCAAACACTCCCGTCTGGGAGCTGGGGTTTTCTTACTTCAGGGCAACGGTCACTACCTTGTCAGCCTCTGCCACTACCACCTTGTCTTCGCGGAGCAGCCAGCCGAGAGCCAGATACAAGTCCTTGTCGGTCTTGATCTTAGCAACCTTCTTCAGGTCCTTAGTGTTCAGTGCACCATTCTCATTGAGGGCAGTCCAAATGGCACCTGCCAATGTTCCAACTAATGCTGTCATAATTTTAAACTTTTTTGTTGGTTATTCCTAAATCAATCTATTGTTCTCTCATTTACTAATCTGCGTGCAAAGGTACGGCAACTTCTGGAAACATACAAGTTTTTTCACAATAATTATATGTTTTATGGCATATATTTGATATTTATCAAGTGCTTTGGGGTGTTTATTTCGGGAAAAAGTATATCTTTGCGCCACTTTTAAGACAGAAAATATGCGATTCAACAAGGTATTAGCCATAGCTTTTTGCGGCATTCTTTTTGCCTTTTCCGCTTGCAAACGCGAGACGAAGGACGAGAGCTGGAAACGCATTTTCGAGCAGTACACCGAGAAGGAATGCCCGAAATTCGTGGACCCATGCACGCGTCTGGACAGCGCCCGATACGACATCCCGACCCGTACGCTCAGCTATTTCTACACCGTCCAGGACGAACTCGACAACGAGAGCATCTACACCAACGAGGACATGACCTCGAGTTTCCACGACACCATCCTGAAGGGACTGAGGGGCAGCCTGCAAATGAAGCCCTACAAGGACGAGGGCATCACGTTCTGCTACGACTATTACAGCATTTCGAGCGGAAAGAAGCTCTTCAATCTCACTTTCACGCCGGAGGACTATAATTAGTATATATATAAGGTGCAGGACGTCATCCAATATGCCGACCTGATTGTCGATACGGCTTCGCGCCAGACTTTGCAATCGGGCAAACTCGTGATGCTTACCGACACGGAGTACCGGCTGCTCGTCTACCTGCTTAGGCATCAGGGCGTTGTGCGCCGTCGCGATGACATCATTCAGGAGGTTTGGGGCGAGCGTTTCCTCTACGATACGGGCACGCTCGATGTCCACCTCTCGTCGCTCCGCCACAAGTTGGGCTGGACGAAGGACGGTCCGGTTCGGGCCATCCGGGGTGTCGGCTTCATACTGCATCGCCAGGAACCCACGTCCGGCGTGGTCAAGATTGACGCTTTCCTGCGCGAGTTGTTGATGTGTCACGAGTCCGTGATGCGCCAGAAGGACATCCGTTGCTACCTTCGCCTCACCCCTTTTGTCTACGAGATTCTGGTCGACGAGGCCATCTTGCGGCAGATCTTTTCCGCCGTCTTTTCCCTGTTCCTCAGGCACGCTCCCGAGGGTGCCCGGTGGGAGATTTCCTCCCAGCTGACGGTCCGCGAGTACACCCTCACCCTCACGTCCACCGGTTCCTGCCCCGACTTTGCCGAGCTGCAATCGGCCCGACAGCAGGCGGCCTTCCTGGGCATTCCCATCCGGATGGGCAACAAGCACACCCCCGAGGGCGTGTTGATGGGTGTCGAGCTCAGCATTCCCATGGAAAACATGGAGGCTTAGGCCTTTTCTTAAGCCAATCTTAAGGATAAACTGCGAAACTTTCCGTACCTTTGCGGCCGAAATCCAATAACAAATAATCATGATTGAAATATTTTCCGATTGCACTCTCTATTCAAAAACTAAACTAACAACTGTTTTGGGGCTCTTCCTCCTCCCGTCCATGGGCGTTGGAGGAACTCTTTTTGCCAACGAGATGGACACGCTTTCCGTCCGCCAGATGGACGAGGTCGTGGTGGTCAGCACCCCCAAAGAGCACAATGCCCTGCGCCTCCAACCCCTCGTCTCCACCTCGCTCGGACAGGCACAACTGCTCGAAAAGGGCGTCAAGGGCATCAAGGACCTTTCCGCCAACATTCCGGGCCTTTTCATCCCCACGTATGGCAGCCGTCTGACCAGCAGCATCTATCTCCGTGGCGTTGGTAGCCGAATCGGAACGCCTGCCGTGGGCATGTACATCGACAATGTGCCTCTGGCCACCATGAGCAGCATGGACCAAGACCTCAGCGACGCCGACCGAATCGATGTGCTGCGAGGCCCTCAGGGCACACTTTTCGGCCGCAATACCATAGGCGGACTCATTCGCGTCTTCACGAAGAATCCCATGAGCTATCAGGGCACCGACCTCCTGCTCAGTGGCGCTACCTATAATAATTATCGCGCGCGCGTGACGCACTACCACCGCCCTTCCGAACGCTTTGCCTTTAGTGCCGGAGTGGGTTACGAGCATCTGGGAGGCTTTTACAAGAACCAAGCTCTCGACGGCAAACATGCCGACCGCAGCGACGACATAGCGGCCAATTGGCGGGGCATCTTCGTGCCTTCTGACCGCGTCCGTCTCGACCTGACGGCCCGCTACCAATGGACCAGGCAGGGCGGTTATCCCTATGCCGCACAGCAGGGCCCCGATGCCGGACAAGTCGCTTACAATCGCGCTTCCAGCTATCTTCGCAACCTCCTCACACTGGGGCTCAATGCCGAGCACGACCTGGGGCGCGTCATGATGACCAGCACGACCGGATTCCAGTTCCTCCGCGACGACATGTTCATGGATCAGGACTTCTCGCGTCAGGACCTCTATTCGCTCCAGCAAAAGCAGAAGAGCAAAACCCTCAGCGAGGAGATAGCCGTCAAGTCGAAGGGCAATGGCCGATGGCAGTGGACCTCGGGCGTCAATTTCCAGTACCAGTGGCTTCGCACCGACGCGCCCGTCACGTTCTATCAGGAAGGCGTCGACTGGCTCTCGGGCATCATCAACCGTAGTCTGCCCGACCTCACAGCCCAGGGCATGGGCCCCATGTCCGTCGCGCTCAAGAACAGCGTCATGCCTATGGGCGGCACGTTCCAGACCCCTACCCTCAATGCCGGACTCTTCCACCAGTCGTCCATCCGGCTTGCCGAGCACCTCACCTTCACGGCTGGGCTCCGTCTCGACTACGAGCACCAGAGCATGGACTACGACGCACCGGGCAGTGTCGATTTTGACTTTGCCATCCGTAGCGAACGGCCTCAGAACAGCGTGACGCTCAACGACCTGCACATCACGCCCGCCTTCCTGGGCCATACCAGCCGCCACGACTGGCACATCCTCCCCAAGGCATCGCTCCAGTACGACTTCGGCCAGACGGCCAACGTCTATGCCACGGTCAGCCGCGGTTATCGTTCCGGAGGCTACAACCCCCAGATGTTCAGCGACTTGCTGCAGATTGAGATGCGCCGCGAGATGATGGCGGCCATCGATGCCGGGACCGAGGCATACCTGACCGACCTTTTTGCCAGCAACCCGCGCGTTCCGGCCGGACATGTGGATATGATCATGGGGCGCATCCGTTCGGGCATGCCCACAGTGGAGCGTCCCGACGTCGCCACAGCCGCATCCTATAAGCCCGAAAACGCTTGGAACTACGAGCTGGGCACCCATCTCTCCCTGCTCGACGGAAGGCTCAAGGCCGACCTTGCCGCCTTCTGGATCGAGACGCACGACCTGCAGCTCAGCCAGATGGCCGAGAGCGGAATGGGCCGTATCACGGTCAATGCGCAGCGCAGCCGCAGTCTGGGCATGGAGGCCGCCCTCCAGGCAGTCCTCTCCGACCATCTCTACCTCGATGGCAGCTACGGCTACACGCATGCCACGCTGCGTCACAGCGGCACCGAGGGGCATCCCGACGACTATCGCGTGCCCTTCGCACCCGAGCACACCCTGGCGCTTGGCGCCAAATATGTCTGGAACACCCGCGGTTGGATTCAGCACGTCAGTCTCTATGCCGGAGGCAAGGCCAACGGCCGCACCTGGTGGACCAGGGAGAACGACCTCTCGCAGCCCTTCTATGCTTTGCTCGACAGCCGTCTGACCGTCGTTCACGACAACTTGGAACTGAGTCTTTGGGGGCACAATCTCACCGACACCCACTATGCCGCCTTCAGTTTCGCCACGCGTGGACAAGTCTTCTCCCAGAAAGGAACCCCACTGCAAGTGGGACTCGATTTAAGAATGAAACTCTAAGGGTTAATCTTCAACGTGTCTGCCCACGCAGTGTCCCAATAAAGGTTAATGCCTGCATCATGTTCCTCCTCATTAGGAGTAGAGGTTTCAAAGAACTTGCCTTGCCATACAGTTAAGTAATTGATGCGAAGCGGCACGTCATAGAAACGCTTCTCGTATAGTACAGCATCAACACCCTGGCCAAGAGCCTGAACTGTATAATTAGTGTTAATCTGTTCCTTTGGCAAGAAGAGATAGACAGTAAACGTATCTACGATGCCCACATATTCAGTTGGGACTATAATCTCTGACGTTCTACCTGTACTCTGTGGTGTAAAGCCAGTCGTTGCGTCAAGTACAGTTCCGCCAGCAGAACTGACAAAGCGCATCTTTTTGAGTTCAGAAGGAGCAACGTCTTCAGTCATCACGCGAAAGGCTGCCACAACATGTTTGAGGGTAATCTCCTTGTTAAGACTGGCATTATTATTGAGCGTAAACTCATCGTAATAAAGAAAAGTATTGGGGACATAATTGTCTGACCATGAAATATGATTGATGGAAGCAATGTTGCACTCACGACTCCCATTATAACCAAGCACGAGAGCTCGATAATGACCATAGGGAAGTGTCACAGAGAATTGACGATAAGCCTCCCATTGATTGCTTTCTGTATAATCTGATTGATCGTGGCGCATTATAGGGCAAGCCTGCTGACCCGTCTCTGCATCATATATTGAGACAACCAGATGGTTAAGCGTCGAAGGATGATTAGAAGGCACATTTACTGCTCTACTTATTGCAGAACTTGATATGTCATCGAAACTTATCTGCCTATAATTCATGACTGAGAAAGTAACCGTACACTGTCCTTCTGGAGCGGTAGGCTCGTCCGGTCCAGGCTGGCAGGACGCGAGAAAAGACAAGAAACATAGAGCATGGATCAGAAAAAGGCTCTGGGAACGATGTTGAAAGTGCATTTTATGCTTTTTATTGGTTTATGTCTGCAAATTTACACTTTATTTTTTCATTATTCAATTTATTATTTGTAATTTTGCGATAAATAATACAACTTTTATTTTGGGGGTATGAGTTTACTGTCGCTAATCCTACTCATTTGGGGCATCATGGTGGTCCTGATCTTTCTGGTCTTATGGGGAGACACTATCTACTACAAATACAATATCCCCAAGGTTTGTAAAAAGGTAATTGATGCTTTCACGGAAGAGGAATAGCCTGACACTTCTCTGCCTTTTGTTACTCTGTTGCCAAAAGGTTGACTTTGATGCCGAGCCAGCAGAAGAGGCAGAGACACCGGAACAATATGCTGCTATTGTCGGCACAGGCATGGGTTCGAGCCAGTTTCCTTATACAGTGACAGACATTAGGTCTAAAGAACTTCCCGCCGACGAGCCGGTATGGGTGATTGGCTACATGGTGGGCACGGCACGCCAGACGATGAACAACGCGGTGTTCCGCCCCGATGCGGACAACCAAAGCAATATCCTGCTGGCCAGCGACTCGCTCTGCACGGACACCACGGGCTGCATCCCGGTCGAGCTCTCCCAGGCCAAATGGAAGCGCCTGCTCTCGGTTCCCATGAACACGGAGCACTTCGGCAAGTGTCTGCTCGTCAAAGCCATCCCCTCGACATACCTGAAAAGAAAAGGCCTGCAGAATGTTTCCGCAGGCCTATGGATGGACGGTTTCGACATCTCCACCGTGGCTCCGACCGAATGGGGCTTGGTGGGTATCTGATACCTGAATCTTTTCGCTTGACGCCCCTACTTCTTCAAGGCAAAGACGAGCGCCACTACGGACGCTATGGCACCGACTATGCTGGCACCTGCACCGAGGAACGTGTAGAAGGCGCTGCTCTTGACGCTCTGGCTCTTGTTGGGCTCAACGTAGATGAGATCGTTCTGCTGCACGTAGTAAGCAGGGTTCTGGAAGACATCGGTGGTGGTGAGGTCGATGGGGTATTTCTTAAGCACGCCATTCTCGTCGCGATAGAGCGTGAGTTTCTGGCGAAGGCCCGTATCGGCGATGTCACCACACTGTGCCAGGATGTCGAGAATGGTATTGCGCTCGCTGGTAAGGCTGACGACATGCGGACTCTTGACGGCTCCGAGCACTGCCACACGGGCATTGAGCAGACGGACTGTCACCTCGGGGTCTTTGATGAGCTTGGCATCGATGATCTGCTGCTCGATGCGACGGGCTGCCTCGTCGGTCGTGAGGCCTGCCACCTCGACTGCTCCCACGGCAGGAAGGGTGACCTTACCATCGTTGCTGACCGTAAAGCCATAGGCGCTGCCCATGGTCGAACTGCTGCCAAGATTAGAGCCAGACTGGCCGGAAGTACCCATCGTAACGTCCTGAGCGAAGATGGCCAGAAGATCGGGCTCGCTGCAAGTCACCTTGATGAGGACCTGGTCGGCGGGCTTGAGTCGCATCTCGTACATCTGCACGAGTTGCTGGCCCTGTTCGAACACATGATTAGGGTCTTGGAAATAAACAATCTTTTTCGTTGATACGCAGCTCGACATCATCAGCACAGCCATGAATGCGAGCAAAAGGGATGAATTCTTCATTATATTGGGAGTTAAATGGTTAGCGGTTAGGGGTTAGCGGTTAGCGCGATTGAGTCGCGGATTTCGTTATCGTTAGGGTTATTCGTGGTGCAAAGGTAAGAAAAAGATTAGAGATTAACGATTAGAGTACGGGAGTTTTTTCACATTTCCTATCATTTTTCATTTTTAACTTTTCATTTTTCATTTTAATGTTGTATCTTTGCCAAAAAATTACGTGAAAAGCTATGACTATTGCAGTTGACTTCGACGGAACTATCGTCGAACACCGTTATCCCGAGATAGGCAAGGAGTTGCCCTTTGCCACACAAACCCTGAAAATGCTGATCGAGCAGCGCCACAAACTGATTCTGTGGAGCGTGCGCGAAGGCAAACTGCTGGACGACGCCGTGGAATGGTGCCGCCAGAGAGGTGTGGAATTCTATGCCGTGAACAAAGACTTCCCCGAAGAGGAGGAGAACAAGAACCAAAGCTTCAGCCGCAAAATAAAGGCCGACGTCTGGATAGACGACCGCAACCTGGGCGGTCTGCCCGACTGGGGGACCATCTACCAGATCATCACGGAAAAGAAGACCTACGAACAGGTTCTGCACGAACGACTCTCGGCCGAACTGCCCCAACCCAAAAAGAAATGGTGGCAGTTCTGAGCCATTTTTTAGCAGATTCGGAAAAATTCTGTCGGGAAATAAACGATACACATTAAACTTTTTCGTATATTTGCATATCAAATGTATATAAACAACATAAAAAACTCATAAAAAACACATCATACTATGGATTTGAAAAAGAACTTGGGCATCATCCTCATCGTGCTTGGTGCACTGTTGCTCATCATCAGCTACTTCGTTGATCTGGTGGACTACAACTTCTACAACCTTGGTGCACTGCTCATCATCATCGCTGGCATCATCACCCACATCGTCCAGACGAAAAGGAGTTAAATCACTCATCCTTAACTCTTTAACACCTAACTTCTCAAAGCCATGACCACCACCCGTATCAAAATGGCTCTGTTCGCCGCGCTCTGCCTTAGCCTGAATGCCTTTGCGCAGTACGACGACGAATATGACATCGAGGAATGGACTCTCGACGAAGAGGAAGAAGTCGCGCCAAAACCTCAACACAAAGAATACAAGAACGCTTTCTACCTGCAGTACTCGCCCTCGAGATACAAGCCGGGCGAAGAACTGGACCGCATCCGTTTCGACGAGATGACAGTGGGTTATAGCCGCTTCATCGAGGTGGTGGAGGACATGCCCTATTTCGTGGAAGTGGGCGCAAACATGAAGTTTTCTTGGGAAACGAGCATCCTGAATGCCCGCGTCCTGACCTTCCGGATACCCGTCAACGTCATGTACAAATGGTATCTCTGGAAGGACAAGGACTATGCCATAGCACCCTTTGCCGGCGCCTCAATTCGTGCCATCGCAATGGCTCGGGAACACATGGAGGCGAAAAGTACCAGCCTGCTGAATGGCGGCGGTTGGAACCACTTCCAAGTGTCTTGGCAAACAGGCGTGCGCTTCTATCTGAAACGTTATTTCTTTGGCGTCAGCTACTCGCGCGATTTCCGCGATTCAAGCAAATATCCTGGCGTCCGGGAGTGCGGCGTACACTTTGGCGTAGGATTCTAAGTCGCTGATCGGGAAACAAAAAAGCCGTGCCTCTCATTCGGGACACGGCTTTCTTTTTATCTTTGCTTGCGACGCGCCAACGGATCGCCGCTACTACCTTCCGACATATTCAGTTCCACATCCGGAACCAACTCGAGGATCTTGCCGTTTCGGCACACAACAAGGCTTTGACGGGCTGCACTGGCACGTTGCAAAAGGCGGTATTGCGCCTTGCGAACGCCCTCGTCTATCAGGCGTTGCATCTCCAGAATCTCTTTCTCTTTCATGCCTGTTCGCCCTCCTCCGGCTTGTTATATTTCTCTTGAAGCTGCTGGTAGGCCGCTTCGTCATAAACCACAACTTTATCTCCACCCAGTCCCGATGCAATGTGAACGGCAGGACAATCGCTGTTGTCATAGAGCGACCAGCTGTCCACAACTGGCATGTAGAGCTGGAACAAGTTTGCCAAACCCGCTTCGTAGCGACGCAAAATGACTTCGGTCGGAATGTTGTGACCGCCCATTGCCACACGCTTTGCCACTCTGGCGACAGCTTGTTCCGGCGTGCTCAACAAGAAGAAAAGCAGCGTCACGAAGTAGCCGCGCTTTTGGGCTTGTCTGATGAGCTTCACATACGAACGTGTTGCCAACGTCGTCTCGAAAGCGAAAGTCTCGCCTTCCTTCAGCAGATAGATGATGCGGTCAATCATGAGTCGGCCCGCCTGGATGGCGACGCCTTCCGGATTGAAGGGAGAAAGACCGGCTGCTATCTCGTCGGCATTGACGAATTCGCGGCAACCCAACATCTCGGGCAACACCGTAAACGAGGCAGTCGTCTTGCCTGCGCCGTTGCAGCCCGCAATGATGTAAAGGTTCATTTTCTTCTTTTCCATATCTCTTTTATTTGTTTTTTCCTTTCTTTTTAAGGCTTGGAACGGTTTCGCCCTTGAGCAAATCGGGGCGAAGCCTTTGTGTACGCTCGATGCTTTGCTGCAGTTCCCACTCCTTTATCAAGCGTTCGTTGCCCGAAAGCAAGACCTCGGGCACCTTCCAGCCCTTGTATTCGGCAGGCCTGGTATAGACCGGAGCCGCCAAGAGGTTGTCCTGGAACGAGTCGGAAAGGGCGCTTTGCTCGTCCCCGATTACGCCCGGAACGATGCGGACTATGGCGTCTGCCATTACAGCTGCCGCAAGTTCGCCACCCGTCAAGACATAGTCTCCGATGCTAACTTCCTTAGTTATAAGGTGTTCGCGAATGCGATAATCGATGCCTTTATAGTGTCCGCAGAGAATAATGATGTTTTCGCAAAGCGAGAGACTGTTGGCCATCGGCTGGTCGAACTGTTCGCCGTCGGGCGTCGTGAAGATGATTTGGTCGTAAGGACGCTCAGCCGTCAAGGCCGAGATGCAACGGTCAATCGGTTCGCATTGCATCACCATACCGGCGAAACCGCCAAAAGGATAGTCATCCACACGACGCCACTTGTCCAAAGTATAGTCGCGAAGATTATGGATATGGATTTCCACCAAACCCTTCCTTTGCGCCCTTCCGACGATGGATTCCTGCATGAAACCCTCAATCAGTTCGGGCAATACGGTGATGATGTCTATTCGCATTTTCCTATCTCACTTATTCACACAATCCCACTATCTCGTTCACGCTCTTGAAACCATGTTTCTCGAGGTATTCGTCGATGCCCTTCGCCACCTTTACGCTGACTGTCGGATCGAGGAAATTGGCTGTTCCTATCTCAATCGCGGAAGCCCCTGCAAGCAAGAACTCTATTGCATCCTTCGCATTGCTAATGCCGCCAAGACCGATGACGGGCACCCGTACTGCATGAGCAACCTGGTAAACCATCCTCAAGGCAACAGGTTTGATGCAAGGTCCGCTAAGTCCTCCCGTTCCGATACTCAAGACGCGTTTGCGCTTCTCGATGTCGATAGCCATTCCCATCAAAGTGTTTATGAGGCTAACTGCATCTGCACCAGCATCTTGCACGGCAAGTGCGATGTCCGTAACGCTTGTCACGTTTGGCGAAAGTTTCACGATGAGCGTCTTCCCGTAGGCCTCCCTGACAGCCTTTACGACACTCGACGCTCCCTCGGTCGTCGTTCCGAAAGCCATTCCGCCGTGTTTGACGTTCGGGCAGGAGATGTTGAGCTCTATCGCTGGAATGCAATCGAGTTCATTGATGCGGGCTGCACATTCGGCGTAGTCCTCGGGCGAGTTGCCCGAGACATTCACGATCATGTTGGTCTTGATGTCCTTTATCTGAGGGTAGATTTGCTTGCAAAAGTAGTCGACGCCCTTGTTCTGAAGGCCGACACAATTGAGCATACCCTGGGCCGTTTCAGCCATTCTGGGGTAAGGATTGCCTTCGCGAGGCTGCAAAGTGGTGCCCTTCACGATGATGCCGCCAAGCTGACTCAGGTCGATAAAGTCTTGATACTCTATGCCATAGCCAAATGTTCCGCTTGCCGTAAGCACCGGATTCACGAGCTCCAAACCAGCTATATTTACGCGCAAATCTGCCATCTTTCTCTTTCTCCTATTGTCTCTTTTTCAATGTCCCCAGTGACGATGCCGAACGTCTAACGTGACGATTGCAAACATCTAACGTGACAAATGCGATTTAACAACGTGACGTTTGCATTTTAACAACGTGACGTTTACGATTTAACCACGTTATGTTTCGACGCTTCACCATTTCAATTTCTCCACATCAAACACGGGCCCTTCCTTGCAGACACAGACATTACCGTCCTTCGTGTCTTCTACGCAGCAAAGGCAAGCGCCCAAACCGCATGCCATCATGTTTTCGAGGCTGACTTCACACTTCGTTCCGACCTGTTTTGCATAGCAAGCCATTGCCATCATCATAGGTTTAGGTCCACAAACAGAGATGTTGTCGAACTTCTCTCTCTGCAAGACACTGTGTTGCGTGACGAAGCCTTTCTCGCCTTCCGAACCGTCTTCCGTAGTCACATAGACTTCGCCCAAAGCCCGATAGGCATCGAGCCTGATCAGGTCCGACTTGCTGCGAGCTCCGAGCAAAAACGTGGGGCGGACACCCATCTTCAGCATCGCCTCTCCCATGAAAAGGAGGGGAGCAATGCCGACACCACCTCCGACGAGCAGAAACTTCTGTTCCGCCGACGTAGGCATCGTGAAACCTCTGCCGAGAGGCAAGATGGCGTTCAACGTCGAACCTGGGCGTTTCTGCCAAAGCGACGCCGTTCCCTTTCCGACCTTCTGCACGAGAAAGCTGACCTCATTCTTCTCATAATCAACATGATGCAGGCTGATAGGACGGCGCAGGAACGTGTCCTTGTTGTCATCGATGCGGAGCTGAGCGAACTGACCTGGGTTCATCTCAGGAAGGGGACCCGCAGGATTGGTCGCGTCAAGCAAGAGATAGCGTTCACCAGGTTGCTCGACGGAGGTGACTTGCAAGTCCAAAACGTACTTCCTCATATACATTATTATATATATCGCGCTGCAAAGGTACAAAAAAATCGGAACATAAAACTATGTTCCGACATTTTTCATTGCTTATGGGAGTGTTTTGCAACACTCTGCACGATGTTTCCCTTCACTCAGCACGGCGTTTTTCAACACTCTGCACGATGTTTCCCTTAACTCTGCACGATGTTTCCCTTCACTCAGCGTGGTGTTTTTCCATCACTTTGCAGAGAAAGTTTCGTACGTTCCGTCGTCGTAAAACACTCTGATTTCTGCGATTTTCCGCGAAGGTTTGTCAAATATTTTTCCTTCCAAGGTCAAATTCGAGGTTTGAGGGGGCATCTGTTGAGGGGTTGCAAAATGCTCAACAAAGCCTGGTTGAATGGGGATGCCTGAATGCGGAGTCGAAACGGAAGAAGATCCGGCTTCGTTCGCCTCGACTTGGGTTGGATTTGTAGGGGAAGAAGCGAACATCTCGCCCTTGCCATTCATCAGCCAATCCATATTGACTTCCGGAAAACGTTCGTGAATATTGTTCACAGTGTTGAGCGACGGATTGGTCCTTCCGCTGAAAATGCTCGAAAGCGTTCCTTCCGAAATGCATATCTCGGCAGCAAAATTCTTCTGGGACATTCCCAGATGTTTCATGAGAGCATTGATTCGGTCTTTCATTGTCTATGTATCTGTTATTTCTGTGCCCGTTTGAGTATCTAAACCGTTGCAAAGGTACAAAATTAAGTTCAAACAACCAAACTTTACCTTTGGAAATTTAACAAACGCCACACAATTAAAATTTTCAAATCAACATTCGCAAAACTAAATATAACCTGCCTGAAGATGCGGGTTTATAAATCAAAACTTCAAAACTGGCTCAAAATCCGCTTAAAGTAAGCAAGTTACACAAAATCTTGCAATTTACTGGGTTTGAATATGTAATGACAGGCAAAATTTAGCATTTCACATCAGATTTGGCGAGTTTTTGCATCAAAGGGTACCGCATGTGCAATCTATCACTCTTTTAGTTTTAACAATTCCTTGTTATTCGCTGGTTTACAATGATATATGAAGCTAAAAATGCTGTGCATAAGATTTCATTCAATTATGCAATACCCCAAGTTTGGGTTTTGAGTGATGGGTTTTAAAGTTTGAATTGCAGTTCAACGTATATGGGAGTTTTGTAAATCAAACCATCTCTTCAGTTTGGTTTTGTGAGGATTTGACGAGTTTTACGTTTTCAAATTCAAATGGGGTGAAAACACGAAAAAACAGCCAAAATCAGGAAAAACGGCGTTTTTTGCGTTCGTTCGGAGCGAGGGCAAGGTTGGGGATTTTCGTGCGATTCTCAGAAGGTATGAATCCCACATAAACCGCTTTATTTCAGCGAATAAGGGGCAAAATCGTGCTTCGCGACGCGAAACAAAATAGAAAGATTTTAGTGCAAAATAAAGAAAATCAGGTCCTGAAGAAGCTCTTCATGAGGCGTTCTTACGCCCCCTACTCCCTTACTTTGGGCGTCAGTTTTGCGTATTTCACTCAAAATTTGCATTACTTTCACTCCGGAGTAGTTTCGACGGGCCGGTCCGATATCCATCCTGATCTTCCATTCTGGCTTCCCCAACCAGGCTGCTATGCCGGCATCGTTCTTTTCGGGAGCATAAAACGCGAGCATAACATCGGAAAAAAATGTAAATAAATTTGTCAGCGTTCTTGTGATGAAGAAGCTGCGAGGATTGCCTTGATAGTACTTTACGATTTGGTTGGCGCGGAAGATGTTTCGTTGCGCGAGGGCGGACTGCAGTTCAAAGTCGTTGAAGTCCTTGCTCACCCCAGTCTGTTCTTCGACGAGCGAAGCCCCTACTACCCTACCTCCGTTCAGAGCGAGGAGCAACTTGTCCATTTCCGTGGTGAGTCGGCTAAGGTCGGAACCGACGTGACTGGCAAGCATTTGGATGGCTTGGGGCTCGACATCGACATTATGTTTATGAAGATATTGCGAGATGAAGGATGCGACCTGATTGTCGTAGAGACGTTTGCTTTCGTAGATGACGCCGACTTGCTGAATGGCTTTGGCAGCGGCTTTGCGTGTGTCGAGTTTGCCGTGCTTGTGGCAAAAGATGAGGACCGTTGTGGGTGTGAGGTGAGCGAGATAGGTCTCGAGCCCTTCGATGGAACGCATGGCCTGCGCTTCCCTGACGAGCACGACGCGCTTTTCCGCCATCATGGGATAGGCGTGAGCGAGTTCTATGACTTTGTCCATCTCGGCTTCGGCGCCATAGAGGATGTCGAGGTTGAAGTCCTTCTCGTCTTCCGTCAGCACGGCTTCGACGATGGCATCGCTCAGTTTGTCAATGAAGTAGTCTTCATCGCCCATGAGATAATAGACGGGAGCCACCTTCTTCGCTTTCAAGTCGCGCAGGATGTCGTCGTATGTGATGCCTTTTGCTGCCATGGTGAATATTCGGGCAAACCTTGATGAACAGGCGGTCTGGCCTTGTTTAATAGTCGAATTTCAGGTGTTTGACGGTCTTCTTGTCCTGCTTGATCATTTCGAGGGCTTGGATGCCTATCTTCACGTGATCCATGACATAGCCGGCCGTGACTTGACGGTCGCTTTCGCTGGTCTTCACGCCTTCGGGCGTCATGGGATTGTCGCTGACGAGGAGGAGGGCTCCTACGGGAATGTGATTGGCGAACCCGCATGTGAAGAGGGTTGCCGTCTCCATATCCACGGCCATCGCCCGCGTCACTCGGAGGTGCTCCTTGAAGTGTTCGTCGTGTTCCCAAACGCGTCGGTTGGTGGTGTAGACTGTTCCCGTCCAATAATCGAAGCCAAGGTCGCGAATGGTGGAGCTGACTGCACGTTGAAGCATGAACGCGGGCAGGGCCGGCACTTCGGGCGGGAAGTAGTCGTTGCTGGTACCCTCTCCCCGTATGCCTGCTATGGGGAGGACGAGGTCGCCCCGTTGCGTCTTGGGCGAGATGCCTCCGCATTTGCCTAGGAAGAGGCACGCTTTCGGCTTGATGGCGCTCAGCAAGTCCATGATAATCGCAGCGTTAGGGCTTCCCATGCCGAAGTTGATGATGGTGATTCCGTCGGCCGTGGCACAACGCATGTTCGAGGTGTAATCTGGTTTTTCGATGCCGAAGGTATCGCAGAAAATGTCCACATAGTTGTTGAAATTCGTGAGCAGAATGTAATTTCCGAAGCTCTCGAGTGGCATTTGCGTGTATCTTGGCAGCCAATTCTCCACGATTTCTTGCTTTGTCTTCATCTTTTGTGTAATTTTGCAGCAAATATACGAAAAAAAACGATATGCAGGAACTGAACCTTCCAAAAACGGAGCTTAAAATAGCGACAAAGGACGGAAAGCAACAGGTTTTCGACATTCTGAGGCGGAAATATGTGGCTCTGACGCCCGAAGAATGGGTTCGTCAGCACTTCGTACACTACCTGATCGCCCAGAAGAACTATCCTGCAGAATGCATCGGCAACGAGGTGTCCATCACGCTGAACGGCACGAGGAAACGCTGCGACTCGGTTGTTTACGGGCAACAGGCTGAGCCCTTGATGATTGTGGAGTACAAAGCGCCGAATGTTGACATTTCGCAGCAGGTCTTCGAACAGATCAGCCGATACAATTTCAAGCTGAAGGTGGGGTGGCTGATTGTGAGCAACGGATTGCAACATTACTGCTGCCAGATTGACTACGGAAGCGGCTCCTACCGTTTCGTCGAGGACATTCCGGCGTACGACGACATCAAGGGAGTTTAGGTCGCCTGCCACGTTCCCAAACGTCACACTAGTAAATCCCAAACATCACACTATACGATTGCATTCGTCACACTATACGTTTGCATTCGTCGCACTATACGTTTGCAATCGTCGAACATCGGGTTCAAAAGAAGGGCGTGCCTCCGTTCTGCAGAAGCACGCCCCCATTGTGTCCTGAAGGGTGAGGCCTATTCCTCCTCCTTCCTCTTCGTAGCGCGTTTGCGAGTGCCTCTCTTTGCCCCTTCCTGATTCTCGGAGGGGAGGCCTGCCAGTTCGCGGTCGATCATGATGCGGCCGCAATATTCGCATACGATGATTTTCTTGCGGCTGCGGATGTCGAGCTGTCGCTGTGGCGGAATCTTGTTGAAGCAACCGCAGCAGGCGTCGCGCTGAACTGACACGATGCCGAGTCCGTTACGGCTGTTGCGACGGATGCGCTTGAAGGCGTTCAGGAGGCGGGGCTCGATGGTAAGTTCCAGATTCTTAGCGCGTTCGCGGAGTTTCTCTTCCTCAGCCTTCGTCTCGCTCACGATTTCCTCCAGCTCCTCTTTCTTCGTTTCGAGCATCACTCGGCGGTCGTTCACTTCGAGGTTGCAGCGTGTCATTTCGGCGGTCTTTGCCTCGACGATTTCCTTGGCTTCGCGAATCTTCTTCTCGTGGAGCTGGTTGTCGAGGTCGGCATATTCCACCTGCTTAGTCAGGTTGTCGTACTCGCGGTTGTTGCGTACGCTGTCCATCTGCGTGTTGTAGCGCTCGATGCTTGCCTTGTTCTCGGCAATCTTGGCGTTGCGTTCGCTGATTTCCTTCTTCAGTTCGGCGATGTCGTTGCCGATCTTCTCGATGCGTGTGGTCATGCCCTCGATTTCGTCTTCGAGGTCCTGTACCTCGAGAGGGAGTTCGCCGCGGAGAGTCTTGATGCTGTCGATTTCCGAGAGCATGCTCTGCAGGGCATAGAGGTTCTTCAGTTTCTCCTCAACGCTGTAGTCAGCGGGGTCTTTCTTAGCTTTTTCTCTTGCCATAATGTTTATAAGTATTTGATGGGATTGGTGCAGACTGTTGTCTTGAAGAGCGGCAGTCTGGGGCACCTCTCGCCCAGGATTGAATTGAATATGTCGGTCGTATATTGTTCGCTCTGATAGTGTCCGAGCACGCCTATCTGTATCTGTCCGTCGTGTCCGAAGTATTGATGGTAATGCATTTCACCCGTCAGGAAGGCGTCGGCTCCCGCCTTCACCGCCTCTTCCAGGAGGAAGTCCCCCGCTCCGCCGCAGATGGCGACGCTCTGAATGGGGCGGGCAAGCAACTCGTTGTGCATCAGGCACTCCACGCCGAAGACCTGCTTCACGCGCTGCAGGAAAGCGAGCGAGTCCTCGCCTTCGGGCAGATAGCCTATCACGCCGGAGCCCGCCTGGACGGTGTGCGTCCTTCCGCCGTTGCTGACGGGAACTTGTCTGGGCTGCAGCAGCACCACATCCATCAGTCCGAGCCGTTCGGCCATCCTGTAGTTGACGCCGTCCACAGCCGCATCCAGATTGGTGTGGGCCGAATAGATGGCGATGTCGTTCTGCACGGCCATACGGACGCAGCGCTGCACGGAGTCGGCATCCGTCAGGTGTTTCAGGCCATGGAAGATGAGGGGATGGTGCGACACGATGAGGTTGCATCCCAGCTCCAGCGCCTCGCGAATCACCTCCTCGGTCACGTCCAGGCACAATAAAGCCCCTGATACTTCCGCTTCTGTCAATCCAACCTGCAAGCCAGCATTATCGTAACTTTCCTGCAGAGGCAGAGGCGCGAAATCTTCAAGGGCGTCGATAACGTCTTGAACTCTTACGCTCATACGAATTGTATGTTTTCGTGCGCAAAGGTACGGCTTTCCAAGATAAAAACCAAATTTCTTTGCATTTATTCTTAATTTATTCGTAACTTTGCACACGCATACTGTATATCCTCCTATGACGAACAGAGAAATCTTCCTGCCCGCAGAATGGCACGAACAGGGTGCCGTGCAGCTGACTTGGCCGCACCCGGACACCGATTGGCATCCCGTCCTGGAGGATGTGTGCCGTTGCTATACGGAGATGGCAAAGGCGATTGTCGCGCGCGTACATCTTATTATAGTGACGCCCGAACCCGCGCATGTCCGCATGCAGTTGCAGGAGGCCCTGACCGCGAGGGAACTCTCCCGCATCGCCTTCTGCAAGGCGCCTACGAACGACACTTGGGCCCGCGACCACGGCTTCATCACCTTGCTCGCCCCCGACGGCCCGCGCCTGCTCGACTTCCGATTCAACGGATGGGGCGAGAAGTTCCCTGCCGAGCTCGACAACGGAATCAACCGCAGAATGATGGAGCAAGGCATCCTGAAGGGACGCTACGAAGACCACCTCGACTTCGTGCTCGAGGGAGGAAGCATTGAGAGCGACGGGGAGGGAACCATCCTGACGACAAGCAAATGCCTGCTCGCGCCACATCGCAACCAACCCCTCACGAAGGCGCAAATCGAGGCACGGCTGCTCGCATCCCTCCATGCCGAGCGCATCCTTTGGCTCGACTACGGCTACCTCGCGGGCGACGACACGGACAGCCACATCGACACGCTTGCCCGACTCTGTCCCGACCACACGATTGCCTACGTCAAATGCCTCGACGAGGACGACGAACACCATGCCGAACTGGCGAAGATGGAAGCCCAACTCAAGGAGTTCAGAACGCCGGATGGCGAACCGTACCGCCTCGTCCCGCTCCCGATGGCAAAGGCCGCGTACGACGAAGATGGCACCCGATTGCCCGCCACATACGCGAACTTCCTCGTCACGAACGGCGCCGTCCTGATGCCCACCTACGGGCATCCCGACACGGACCTCGAGGCGAAGAGCCAGCTCGCGAAAGCATTCCCCCGGCACGACATCGTCGGCATCGACTGCCGCACACTCATCACCCAGCATGGCAGCCTCCATTGCTGCACCATGCAATACCCAAAAGAAGCACTATGAAGATAGGAATCATACAACAAAGCTGCACCGAAAGCATCGAAGAGAACCGCAAAAAGCTGTCCGAAAGCATCGCCAAGCTGGCCAAGCAAGGTGCCGAGCTCGTCGTCCTGCAAGAGTTGCACGACAGCCCCTACTTCTGCCAGACGGAAGATGTGGAGAATTTCCGCTACGCACTCCCCATCCCGGGCGAGGCTACGGAGTTCTACTCGAAGGTGGCAACGGATAACCAAGTTGTGCTCGTCACAAGCCTATTCGAGCGTCGTACGGCAGGTCTGTACCACAACACGGCAGTCGTGTTCGAGCGCGACGGAAGCATAGCCGGCATCCACCGCAAGATGCACATTCCCGACGACCCCGCCTACTACGAGAAGTTCTACTTCACGCCTGGCGACCTCGGCTTCCATCCCATCCCGACGAGCGTGGGCAAACTTGGCGTGCAGGTATGCTGGGACCAATGGTATCCCGAGGGAGCGCGACTGATGGCGCTTCAGGGTGCCGACATCCTCATCTACCCCACCGCCATCGGATACGAGAGTACCGACACGAAGGAGGAGCAGCAACGCCAACGCGAGGCCTGGACGACGATTCAGCGCAGCCACGCCATCGCGAACGGCATCCCCGTCGTGACGGTCAATCGCGTCGGCTTCGAGCCCGACCCGAGCGGCTCGACGAACGGCATACAGTTTTGGGGGAGCAGCTTCGTTGCAGGTCAGCAAGGCGAGCTCCTCTACAGGGCGAGCGAAACTGAGCAAGAGACTGCCGTCATCGATGTTGATTTGCAGCGTACAGAGGGAGTGCGCCGTTGGTGGCCCTTCCTTCGCGACAGGCGAATCGACGCGTATGGCGACCTCACCCGCCGCTTCATAGACAACAAATAAAAGGAAACAATAAGGAAAACATATATGTCCAGCACACTCAGGTTTCAGATTGTAGGCGAGGCGTTCAAGAAAAGGCCCGTCGAAGTCCCCAAACGCAAGGAACGCCCGAGCGAGTTCTTTGCAAAATACGTGTTCAACCGCCGGAAGATGCAGCAGTACCTGCCTTCCGACGTCTACAAGAAGATGTGCGACGTCATCGACGGCGGAGCGCCCCTCGACATGGCGACTGCCGATGCCGTGGCCGAAGGCATGAAGAAATGGGCGATGGAGCTTGGCGCCACGCATTGCACGCATTGGTTTCAGCCCCTCACCGAAGGCACCGCCGAGAAGCACGACGGCTTTGTCGTGCACGACGGAAAGGGCGGCATGATCGAGGAGTTCACGGGCAAGCAGCTCGTGCAGCAGGAGCCCGACGCCAGCTCGTTCCCGAGCGGCGGCATACGCTCCACCTTCGAGGCGCGAGGCTACAGCGCGTGGGACCCCACAAGCCCCGTCTTCGTCTTCGGCGACACCCTGATGATACCCACCATCTTCATCTCCTACACGGGCGAGGCGCTCGACTACAAGGCACCCCTGAAGAAGTCGCTCAAGGCCGTCGACAAGGCTGCCACAGCCGTCGCGCGCTACTTCTACCCCGACGTCAAGAAGGTCGTCAGCAACCTCGGCTGGGAGCAGGAGTATTTCCTCGTCGACGAGGGACTCTACGCAGCCCGGCCCGACCTGATGATGACGGGACGCACCCTGCTCGGACACGACAGCGCGAAGAACCAGCAGATGGACGACCACTACTTCGGCTCCATTCCGATGCGCGTCGCCGCCTTCATGAAGGACTTGGAAATCAAGTCGTTGGAGCTCGGCATCCCCTGCAAGACGCGACACAACGAGGTGGCGCCCAACCAGTTCGAGCTCGCACCCATCTTCGAGGAGACGAACCTCGCCGTGGACCACAACATGCTGATTATGAGCCTGATGAAGAAGGTGGCACGCAAGCACGGATTCCGTTGCCTGCTCCACGAGAAACCCTTCGCGGGCATCAACGGCAGCGGCAAACACAACAACTGGAGCCTCTCGACCGACACGGGAATCCTCCTGCACGGCCCTGGCAAAACGCCGCTCGACAACCTGCGATTCGTCACCTTCATCGTCGAGTCGTTGATGGCAGTATATTGCCACAATGGACTCCTGAAGGCCTCTATAATCAGTGCTACCAACGTACACCGACTGGGAGCGGCCGAAGCGCCTCCAGCCATCGTGTCGAGCTTCCTCGGAAAGGAAATCAGCGACTTGCTCGAGCACCTCGAGACGAGCACCGACGACGAGCTCATCAGCCTTTCAGGCAAGCAAACCCTCAGCCTCGACATACCGCAGATACCCGAGCTGACGCAGGACAACACGGACCGCAACCGCACCTCGCCCTTCGCCTTCACGGGCAACCGTTTCGAGTTCCGTGCCGTCGGAAGCCAGCAGAACTGCGCCGCCTCGATGATTGTGCTCAACACCGCCATGGCCGAGGCCCTGACGAACTTCAAGAAGCGCGTCGACGCCCTCATCGGCGAAGGCGTGGAGCCCATGAAAGCCATCCTCCGAATCGTGCGCGAGGACATCAAGACGTGCAAGCCCATCCGCTTCGACGGCAACGGCTACAGCGAGGCCTGGAAACAGGAAGCGGCACGCCGCGGACTCGACGTGGAGACCAGCGCCCCCATCATCCTCGACCAGTACCTCAAGCCCGAAACGGTGGAGATGTTCGAGCGCATGAACGTCCTGACGAAGGCCGAACTGGAGGCGCGCAACGAGATAAAACTCGACACATACATCAAGAAGATACAGATTGAGGCTCGCATCTTCGGCGACATCTGCATGAACCACATCATACCAGTCGCAACCCGCTACCAGACGCAGCTCATCGACAATGTGCACAAGATGAAATCCATCTTCCCAACCGAGACGGCCGACCGCCTGAACAGCACCAATCTGAGCCTGATCAAGCAGATGGGAGAGCACAACGCCTTCATCATCGAGAACGTGGAACGACTCATCGAAGCACGACGGGTGGCCAACCGCATAAAGGACGGACGCGAACGCGCCATCGCCTATCACGACACAGTTGCGCCACTCATAGAGGAAATCCGTTACCACGTTGACCACCTCGAACTCATCGTCGACGACGAGCTCTGGCCCCTGCCGAAATACCGCGAAATGCTGTTCATACATTGATTTGGCTTACAGCTTACGGCTTACAGCTTAAAGGGTTATGGGAAAAGGAAAGAAAACAGGTGTCCTGACGTTCTGGTATGGCGATTCCAACTACGGACAGATTCTGCAGTGCTATGCCCTGCAGCGAGTGCTCGAACAGTTGGGGTGCGAGCCCTACGTCATACGCTTCGTCGGTTACGGCGAAAGCCGCCTGCGCAAGCTCGTCAAGCAGCTGCTGCCCTTCCTGCGGCGCAAACCCAGTCCGACCGACCGCCTGCGCGGCTTCGAAGCCTTCCGTAGGGAGCATTTCCGCATGAGCCCCCTCTACACCTCCATCGCGCAGATACGCAGCTGCCCGCCACGCTACGACGCCTACATCGCAGGCTCCGACCAGATATGGAAGCAGTCGCTCCGGAACCCCCAGCAACCCGCCTATTTCCTCGACTTCGGACGGCCCGAAGTGCGCCGAATCGCCTACGCCGCCAGTTTCGGGATGGAGACCTACCCCGACGAGGACAAGGCGCAGCTGAAGGGACTTCTGCAGCGATTCGATGCAATCTCTTGCCGAGAATATAGCGGTGTGGAAATCTGCCGCGACCTCGGCCTCGACGCCGCCAAAGTCCTCGACCCCACCCTGCTGCTCACCCGCGAAAACTACGAAGCCCTTCAAAGTACTCCCCCAAAGGGGCAATCGCCTGTTGGGAGCAGAGCGATTGGGGAGCGCAAGCGACGGGGGGCAAGGCGGAGAGGGGGCTTTTTCATCTACAGCCTGAACATCAATTCCGCCGAGGAGATTCGTTGGAGCGAGCTTCGCGAGGCCGTAGAGGGGAAGGTGGTCGTCACGCCGGCAGCGGGTTACAACGAGAGTGCGGAACTCTTCGGCAGCGAGGTGGAGTACCTCTACGCCACACCAGCGCAATGGATTGCACAGATAGCGTCGGCAAGTCTTGTCGTCACGACATCCTTCCACGGCATCGCGTTCAGCATTCTCATGCACACGCCCTTCGTCTATGTCCCCCTGAAGGGCGAGTTCCAGGGCGCCAACAATCGCATCCTCGACCTCCTGCGCGACCTTCGCCTGGAGGAGCGCATCCTCTCGGAACGGGCCACCTACGGCAGCATCCTCGCCCGCCCCATCGACTGGGCCTCCGTCGACAGCCTGCTCGCTCACATGCGCCAGGACAGCCTCGAGTTCCTGAAGGAAGCACTGAAATAACGCCCCACCACAGGCGGCAAAACTGGAGTTCAAAATCTGCCTGAACAAGGTCTTCCTGCGTAAAAAACAAAAGCATTTTTCTGTGAAAATAATTGCCAATTTACTTGCGTAATTCATTTATTTTTCGTAAATTTGCATTGGATTAAGAACAGAGGTTCATAGCATCGAAAACAGGGCCCGTTTCCGCTGCATGAGCTAAAGCTCAAAATCCACTGCGAGTCTGCTCACGCTCGACCATCAGAGAACAAGTTCTCATGGTACTCGCTAAAACGCAGACTTGCAGGCGTGAAAGATGAGGGAACTACTGCAGGGTAAACTCGGATTTTCACACGTGAAGTTTGCAAACTTCAAACGTGATGTTGGCCAACTTCAAACGCGATGTTTGAAACTTCACTAGGGATAACAAACCAAATTATTAACAAGGAGTAAAAATGGAAGTAAAAGAAGGTTCCGCGACTACAATCGCGCCTTGGTGCTAGAGCATCCAAGAAGTAAAGCCAGCAAGCTGGCTGGGAGTTAAGCGCTAAAGTGCAGGACAATACCACAAGGGCCCAAACTATCGTCCATGAGCGGAGCTCATTAACTTCAACTCCCCATTTAACTCCAACAAAAACACTTTGCTTTATGATCAATTATTCTATCGCAATCATGTCGTGCAAGCCTGGCACGAAGAAGACGGAGCAGACTTACTCCACCAAAGCCTACGGTACGGCTCAGATTCACGAAGTCCTCGACCTCGACGCTTTCTGCAAGCACATCGCCGACCACAACTCACCTTTCTCGAAGGGCACTGTGAAGGGCATCCTGACTGACGCCGTGGCCTGTCTTCGCGAGCAGCTGCTTGCCGGCAACAAGGTCGTTCTGGGCGACCTGGGCAGCTTCCATGTGGAACTCGCCTGCGAAGGTGCCGACACCACCGACGAGTTCAACGCGCAGAAAATCAAGGACGTGAACGTGCGCTGGACGCCCGGACTGGAGTTCAAGAACCTCCGCAGCGTCGCCGAGTTCAACCTCGTACCCAGCCGAAAGGCCCAGGCCGACGCAATCGAAGTAATCCGCAACGAAGAGACAATCCAAGGGCTCGAGTAAACCTCGAGCCTTGGATAATTCAAAATTCAAAATTCAAAATTGTTCTGGCGGATTATAAATCCGTCTGAACACGCTAACCGCTCAACACTAACCGCTAACCGCTCAACTCTAAACTAAAAAAAGAGCCCCCGTTTTGGCGGAGGCCCTTTCGTATTCTCTGATTATCCTACTTTACTCCTTGATCTTCCTGAGCACGCAGGCGGTGCGGGTGGGCAAGTAGAGCTTGAGCCAGCCCTTGTTGTCGCGGGCCAGATGGTGGTCGTAGACGGTGTAGTGGATGAGCTTGTCATCGTTGAAGCCGTTGCCGCCGAAGTCGGGGTTGTCGGTGTTCAGGATGTACTCGTAGGCGCCCTGCTCGACCATGAACCCGTAGTCGCAATAGCTGCTGAAGGGGTTGAAGTTGAAGAAGAACAGGAGGTCTCCGCGACGGAATGCCAGCACTTGGTCTCCATCGTTGTGCCAAATCTCCACCACAGCCTGCTTCTCGAAGCTGCGGTACTTCTTCAGCGTCTTGATCATCTGGCGGTCGAAGTCGCCCAGATAGTGGTAACAGAGTTCCTTGTTGTCCACCAGATTCCACTGGCGACGGGCATATTTGTAGCTCCAGCCGTTACCCTCGCGTGGGAAGTCGACCCATTCGGGATGGCCGAACTCGTTGCCCATGAAGTTGAGGTAGCCGCCGTTGATGGTGCCCAGCGTGACGAGACGGATCATCTTGTGGAGGGCTATGCCGCGGTTCACGGTGGAGTTCTCGTCGCCCTTCTTGAAGTGCCAGTACATGTCTGCGTCGATGAGACGGAAGATGATGGTCTTGTCGCCCACCAGCGCCTGATCGTGGCTCTCGCAGTAGGAGATGGTCTTCTCGTCACGACGACGGTTCGTGAGCTCCCAGAAGATGGAACTGGGTTTCCAATCTTCATCGCGCAGCTCCTTGATAATCTTTATCCAGTAGTCGGGGATGTTCATGGCGAGACGGTAGTTGAAGCCGTAGCCTCCGTCCTTCATGGGCAGGGCCAGTCCGGGCATTCCGCTCACTTCCTCGGCAATGGTGATGGCGTTCTTGTTGACGGCATGAATGAGCTCGTTGGCAAGGGTGAGATAGGTGATGGCGTCACCATCCTGATGGCCGTTGTAGTAGTCTCCGTAGCTCATGAAGCTCTCGCCCAGTCCGTGACTGTAGTAGAGCATGGAGGTGACTCCGTCGAAGCGGAAGCCGTCGAAGCGGAACTCCTCGAGCCAGTACTTGCAGTTGCTAAGTAGGAAATGGAGTACCTCGTTCTTGCCATAGTCGAAGCAGAGGCTGTCCCAAGCCGGATGCTCGCGGCGGTCTCCCTGGTTGAAGTACTGGCAGGGGTCGCCTGCGAAGTTGGCCAGACCCTCCACCTCGTTCTTCACAGCGTGACTGTGCACGATGTCCATCACGACTGCTATGCCCATGCTGTGAGCCTTATCCACGAGGGATTTCAGCTCGTCGGGTGTGCCGAAGCGGGAGCTGGGTGCGAAGAAGCTGCTCACATGATAGCCGAAGCTGCCGTAGTAGGGATGCTCCTGGATGGCCATAATCTGGATGCAGTTGTATCCGTCGGCAGCCACGCGGGGCAGGATGTTGTCGCGGAACTCAGCATAGGTGCCGACGCCCTCTTTGTCCTGAGCCATACCGATGTGGCACTCGTAGATGAGCAGCGGGTTTGTGGTGGGGCGGAACTTCTCCGTCTTCCACTGGAAGGCTTCCTTGGGGTCCCACACTTGTGCCGAGAAGATGTGTGTCTCGTCGTCCTGCACTACGCGCGTTGCCCATGCGGGGATGCGTTCTCCCTGGCCTCCTTCCCAATGCACAATGAGCTTGTAGAGGCTGCCGTGCTTGAAACTCTTGTTCTTGATCTTGATTTCCCAGTTGCCATTGCTGCCCTTGACGCGCTTCATGGCGTAGCGTGGGCTTTCCGTCCACTTGTTGAAGTCGCCCACCACATAGATTTCGGTGGCGTTGGGAGCCCATTCACGCAGCACATATCCCTCCTCCGTCTTGTGCAGTCCGAAGTAGAGATAGCCGCTGGCAAACTCGCTGAGGTTGTTTGTGCCGCCAGTCAGTTCGGCCATTTTGCGCACGGCCTGATCATGACGTCCGTTGATGGCATCTGCAAAGTCCTGCAGTCCCTGGTCATTCTTGATGAGGCGCAACACGGGAGCCTCCTGAGGGGCTTTTACCTTAACTCTGGTTGAAGCTTTCTTCTTAGTGGTTCTCTTGGTCTCCTTTGCGGAAACTTTTTCTTTTGTACGAGCCATTATTGTGTGATTTAGTTAGTGTCGAATAACGTGCTGACAGCTATTCCATCCTGATAAACAACCTTGCGTAGCAGCTGGCCTGTCTTATCTTTCTCCAGGAATTCACCATTCTTCTTGTCCGCCGTGAAGTTGCCCTCATAGCGTATGCCGTCGGCATCTTCCAGGATGCCTTTTCCTTCTTTCATTCCATTGCGGAAAGTGCCTTTGAAGCGGACGCCGTCTGCCTGGCGCAGGATGCCCTCGCCATTCAGCTGTCCGTCTTTCCACTGTCCGTCGTACTCATCGCCGTTTCCCCAGCGGTACTTGCCCTGTCCATCCTGCTTGTTGTGGCGCCATTGTCCTACATAGCTGGCTCCTGTATGCCACGAGAATGTCCCCATGCCGTCCTGCTCGCCTCCGCTGAAATGGCCCACATACTTGTCGCCATTGGCAAAGGTGAAGATGCCTTCGCCTGTGCGCTGCCCATGGACATACTGGCCCTCGTAGCGGCTGCCGTCAGCAAAGTTGAAGATGCCGCGCCCATGCTGCTGGTCGTCTGCCCAGTCGCCCGTGTAGCTGTCGCCTGTGGAATAGGTGAAAGTGCCCTTGCCGTGCTTCTGGTTCTCCCTCCAGGAGCCCTCGTATCGGTTGCCGTCCATCCAGTCGAAGACACCCTGACCGTCTTTCATGTCGTTCTTCCACTGGCCTTCGTAGTAGGCACCTCCCTGGGCGTATGTGTATTTGCCGGTTCCCTCGCGCTTGTCCTGCATCCAGGCTCCCACGTAGGTGTCGCCGTTGTAGTAGTACATGGTGCCGAGACCTTGCTGGTAATCCTTGAACCAAAGACCTTCGTATCGGTTGTTGTTGGAGAAATAGTAGATACCCTTGCCGTGTTGCTGGTCCTGGAACCACTCTCCCTCGTACTTCTCTCCGTCGGCAAACTGGTAGATTCCCCTACCCTGGCGCTTGCCCTTGACGTATTCCCCCTCGTGCCAGTCGCCATTGGGATAGACAGTCTTGCCCGTTCCGTAGGGCTTTCCCTTCAACATCTCCCCCTGGTATTCTCCGCCACCGGGGAAAGTGTAGTTGCCTATCTTGATCTGCTGAGCCTGTAGGCCTAAGCAAGAGAGGGTAAGTATGATATATAGCGAGAAAGCAAGATGCTTCATTATAGTCAAATTATTTGCGCGCAAAGGTACGACAAATATTTGAATCCTGCAAATAAACGTTCTTAAACCTTGTTAAGAAGCCCGGTGCTGACACCTTTTATTGAGTTTCTTACTTCTTTTGGGACTGAACCTTATTGTATTTCTTATCATATTTCTCCCAAAGCTTCTTCTTCGCCGCCAGTTCCTTCTGCCTGGCAGTGCTTTCGCGTGCTGCCTTATCGGCTGCCGCTTCATCCTCCGGAGAGGCATAAGCATGACGGAATCCTTGCTGTTCGTTCCATCCTCCACGAGTGAAATCGGGGAAAGACACAGCAGCACAGCCATTATCCATGCTCAAGGCACCAAGTTCAGCCAAAGCACACCACTCTGCCAAGTCATAGACATCAATGTCCAGAGGCAAACCGTTCTGCAGACAATACACCAGTCGGGCATCCATCGTATAGTCCATGCCTCCATGACCGAACTCGCGGCCCAAGTCGCCGAACTTCTTCAGGATGGGATGATAGTATTGTTTCATCAGGGCATCATACTCTTCCTTTGGCAGGAAGTTGTGTCCTGATATCTTGCCCGCCATCTCAGCAAGTCCCATGCTGTTGGCGCTCTTCTTGCTGATATATATCTTCGGGTCGGGATATTTCGTGCAGTAGCCCGTCATACCTGTAAGCTTGTACATGCGGTCGTAGGGCTGAGGACTCATCACGTTGTGCTGAATCTCCATAACCTTTCCCTTCTCTGTTCGCATGAGTGTGGTGGTGTGGTCGCCGTTGCGGAAGTAATCACATTCCTTGCCTGTCACTTCCTTGTATCCTTCACGTCCGCAGAAGCTCTCTGTATCCATAGCGATAAGTGTCTTGATGCGATCGCCACGATGTATGTTCAGAGCCTGAGCTATGGGGCCAAGTCCGTGTGTGGCATAAATGTCGCCTCTATTTTCCTTGTTGTATTTCAGGCGCCAATGAAGTCCTTCGGGGTCGGAGCCGTCGGGATTCTGCCAATATCCCTTCCAGATGTTTGCCTCGTTCAGGGTGTGTATGTATGCACCTTCTGCACGGATTATCTCGCCGAAAAGACCCTGCTGAGCCATATTCAGGGCGCACATCTCATAATAATCATAGCAACAATTCTCCAGCAACATACAATGCAAGCGATTCTTTTCGCTCAGGTCAATAAGTTCCCAACACTGCTCGAGGTTCATGACGCTTGGCACTTCAATTGCCGCATGCTTGCCGTTTTCCAAAGCACATTTGGCAATGGGGAAATGATGGTCCCAATCCGTGGCGACGTATATCAGGTCGATATCCTTTCGCTTGCACATGTCAACGTATCCCGTTTCCCCGCTATAGATGTCAGCAGGAGGCAGACCAACCTCTCTCAGGTACTTCTGGGCATCCCTCGCACGCTCTTCCTCATAATCACAAAGAGCGACAATCTGTACGCCGGGAATATGACAATAACGTTTCACAGCCCAAGGCCCACGACTGCCAAGACCCGCGAATCCCACCCTGACGGTCTCCAATTTGGGAGTGGTAAGACGAAGAGCTGACTTCTGTCCTGCAGGACGAGATGGCGTGTCCACAACGATAGTTCCCTTTTCCCAATGCCATTTTGTACTGGGACTTGTACTCTGAGCAAAAATAGCTGTGCTGACAGAAAGGATTGCCAGGCAAAATAAACGACGTAATTTCATATTAAATAAAGTATTAGGGGGTAAGTTTATCAATCGAACGAAAGCTGCAACTGGCTGACAAGTTCACCCACACCCGGATTCTGCTCTTGCATCACCTTGAGCATCTCGGGCTCGCTGTACGACTTCACAACCTCCTGAATCTCTTCCAGTTTGGTCTCCAAACGGAACTCCATGTTGCGAAGAGACTGGCGCATGAAACTGAGAATCTGAGGCATCTGCCCCTCCACAGTCTGCTGGATTTGAGGGTTGCTCACAGTCAGGGTGGCGGTATTGTCATCCTTGACGATGGGCTGGAGCCCTTTGAACCTTTGAGCCAGGGCAACACTCTCGTGAGGCAGAGAGTCTATGAAGCCATACCAAGCCGCAGTAAGCCTCTCTTTGTCAATGGGTTCCGAGCCGACCATCTCCTCCAAAGGAGCGGAAGCAGCAGCCTTCTCCTCCTCCTTTTTGCCGGCTCCGAAGTGCTTGAAGGAAACCTTTGGCAGCTTCTTTGGTGCGGCAGGTTCGGAAACTTGCTGTGGTTTGTTCTCAATCGTGGCAGCCTTAGTTTCCGTTTTTGGCACGTTAACTTTGGCAACTTCACTGGCCTTGTCTGCAGGTTTGGCAGGCTCCGTTTTCTTGATGGGTTTGATTGTCTGGACAGGGCCATGCCCGGAAGCATCCGCGCTGTCAGGTTCCGCCAGCTGCGCACACTGGATGAGGCAAATCTCCACCTGCAGCCTCTTGTTGCGGCTGGTGCGATAAGCCTGGTCACAGTCGTTGGCGAGCTTCAAGGCCTTATAAATGAAGCGGATGGGAGTGCGCTGGGCCTGCTCCTGATAGTGAGCGCGCATCTTGTCGCTCATCTCAAGCAGAGGAAGCGTCACAGCATCCCTGCTGACGAGCAAATTACGCATATGAGTGGCCAGTCCTGCCACAAAATTACCTCCGTCGAAACCCTTCTGCAACACTTCATTCAGTAGAAGCAGGCAATCCGAAACCTTCGAAGCAAGGAAGTAGTCCACAAGCTTGAAGTAGTACTCCTGGCTGAGGACATTCAGGTTCTGGCAAACATTCTCGTACGTCAGGTTTCCACCCGAGAAGCTTACCATCTGGTCGAAGATGGAGAGGGCATCGCGCATGCCTCCGTCAGCCTTTTCCGCAATCAGGGAAAGTGCCTCGGGCTCTGCTTTGTAACCCTCCTTCTCGGCCACATACTTCAGGTGGTCGATGGTGTTCTGGGTGGTCATCCGCTGGAAGTCATACACCTGGCAGCGGCTCAAGATGGTGGGCAGAATCTTGTGCTTCTCAGTCGTGCAGAGGATGAAGATGACGTAGGAAGGCGGTTCCTCCAAAGTCTTCAGGAAAGCATTGAAGGCAGACGGGGAAAGCATGTGCACCTCGTCTATGATGAACACCTTGTACTTGCCCGTCTGTGGCGGGATGAGCACCTGCTTGCAAAGCTCGCGGATGTCGTCCACCGAGTTGTTGCTGGCAGCATCAAGCTCATGGATGTTCATGCTGCGCTGCTGGTCGAAGGCCTGGCAACTCTCGCACTCACCACAAGGCTCTCCGCCTTCTTGAAGATTGAAGCAGTTGATGGCCTTTGCAAAGATACGCGCGCAAGTGGTCTTGCCCACACCACGAGGACCGCAGAAAAGATAGGCATGAGCCAACTTCCCACTGCTGATAGCATTCTTCAACGTGGTAGTCAATGACCGCTGACCCACAACAGAGTCGAAGTTGAGCGGACGGTATTTCAGCGCAGAAACTATGTATTCTTCCATATACCTTATATATTTTGTGCAAAGATACGAAAAAAAGTGAAAAGTGAAAAGTGAAAAATGAAAAATTATTTGTACTTTTGCACAAAAATATACACAGTCATCCGATGAGCAAAATACATTCCGCCTGGCTTTTCATGTGCAGGCACAAATATATCATCACAATCCTCCTCATCGTGCTCATTGTGGGCATAGTGGACGAAGACAGCTTCCTGAACCGCCATCCGCGCAGGGTTCGCATAGACATGCTGCGCCAGGAGATTGCCAACTACAAGCAACAGTTCAAAGAGGCGGACAGCAAGATACGCGAGCTGGAGACCAATCCCAAGGCTGTGGAGAAGATTGCACGCGAACGCTATCACATGAAACGTGCTGACGAGGATGTCTTTGTCTTTGTGAGCGACAAAGAGGAAAACAGCGAGGAACCGGCCGAAACAGACGAGGAATGAGAGAGTTGACACCCCTACAGAACATCTGTTTCCGCACAGGAGCAGTCCTCATGCTCATCGGAGCCGCCATATATATAATGTATCCGATGGTGGGAATGTATGTCTTCGGCATAGGCACCCTGATGTTCTCCCTGATGCAACTGAAGACGGAATACCTGGGACGCAGCATCACGCTGATCCGTCTGCGCCGCCAACAAATGCTGGCCTGTTGCTGCTTTGTGCTCACGCTGGTCATGATGAGCATGCAACAACACCAATGGGGCCCTTTCCGCAGGCAGGAATGGGTAGTCGCCCTGACTATAGGCTGCGTACTTGAACTCTACACAAGTTTCCGTATTCCGCAGGAACTGAAGAAGGAATAAGCCGTTCTCCCTCTGGAAAAGAAGTCAGAAAGGGACTAAGGCAGCATATTCCTGAACTTCAGGAATTGTTCGCTTTCCGTTTCGCCAAGGGCTGTCAAGATGTTGCAAATGGCTTCAGCATGCATGGTGCGAATCTTTCCGGTAAGCTGCAGTTGGGAATATCTCATCATCAGTCGGCGCGCCTCCTTCTCTGAAGCCTCGCTCAGGGCACCTTCTTTCTCCTTTTCTGCCAGCAGGCGTTCGCTGTCGGCAGTAAGCACACGTATTTTCTTGTAAGCTCTGGAGGTGTAGGAACCCGACTGTGAATCGGTGACGGTGGCAAACGCGAGGATCTGGATGTCATCCACCGGAATCTTGGGAGTCCTGACTGCCAGCACATCGCCAAGGGGCACAATAACTCTTCCGCCCTCGTGTCCTTTCACACTTTCCAGGATGCCCTTGGTGCCAGCGAACTTGCCTTCCAGGACGCAGACCACATCACTTATCATCAGGACTTTGCTGGAAGGTACGAAATAATCGGCCTCGCCATCCAGTCTGTCCACGGTCTGCCGCATCATCTGCACCTCTTCATCGGGGATGTATATGCATCCGGTAGGTGAAGAAGCAGGGTGCAGGAATCGCAGAGTAGCGTCGAAGGGAGGCTCTTGTCTGAGCTTGAGGATGTCCTCCTTTGTAGCCTGCAGGAAGATATAGTTGCCGGCGATGAGCCTTTTGCGTTCTATGGGTTTGTCATCAACGATGATTCGTGTCACATCGAGCGGCACAAAAAAGTCGTGGATTCCTGTCTTAGGGCTCTCTTTCTTCTTGATTTCCAGGTCATCAAGAATGCCTACATCACCGCTGTTGCTGTACATGACAAGCCACTCCAGCGGTTCTTTTTTTACTATTTGAGTGTCGGTATTAGGTTTCATTTTATGCATTCTGAATGCAAATTTAGCAAAAAGAATCCAAACTTCCAAATGAAACGGGAAATATCTTCACGCTAAAATGGCAAACATGGCACGTGATGTTTGCAATCGTCACACTAGTAAATGCCAAACTTCACACTAGTAAATGCCAAACTTCACACTAGTAAATGCCAATCGTCACACTAGTTAAATGCAATCGTGGCACGTGATGTTTGGGATTTACCTGTAGGTCGTTTGCAGACTACTGCTGCGACACCTTGATGGGCTCCGTCAGAGCTTTCTCGCTGAACTGCCTTGGAGTAATGCGGACAGGCTCCTTCATGAACTCGGGACGGCTCCAGCTCCTGAGCAGAAGGCGGAAGTACTCCGGATCTTCAGCAGGCACCTCGAAAGCCTTGTGCACCCTGCCCTGCTTGTCGAAATAGGAGAAGTAGGTCCGCGTGTAGTTCCCATCATCCCGACGGCTCTCAAGCATAATCCAGCGATTGTTGCTCGAGAACGAAGGATAGCTTTCCGGCAACTGACTGTTCATCACGCTTGTGTTCAAGAGTTCGCCAGTCTGCAGGTCCAGGATTTGCACGTCTGCCGAGGTGTGCCAAATGTGGAAAAGTCCCCAAGGGCCTTCTGCAAAGAGCACATAACGTCCGTCTTGTGAGACGCGAGGCTGCACAGCACTACGTTCCTTCGACCTGGCATCATAAACCAGCTCAGGTTCTCCGAAGGTCATAGTCTCTGCATCAAAGCTGAGGCGGTACAGATTGTACTTCAGCGTCTTGTACTGCTGCAGAAGCTCATCCGTGTCCTCGTACTTCTTCAGATACTCGTGATAGGCCGAGCAATAGTAGAGCCACTTTCCGTCTGGGCTCCAAGAAGGGAAGAGTTCAAGCTCCAGGGAATCGTTCAGCACAGTCTGCACGCGGTTCTTCTTCACATCGTAGATGACAAGGTCACTCGCCGACTCCATCACCTCCACCTTAGAAATCTCGCGTGTATGGAAACTCTGCATGGTGTGGTCCGTGCTGAAAGCGATAATGGGAAGGAATGGGTGCCACGAATTATAAGCGGCAGCCGATATCATATCCTCAGCCTTGAGGTTCACGAAGATGAGCTCTCCGTCGCTCACAATCATGGTGCCCGGGTTCTGCATGCGCATGTGGAACATCATGTTGCTGGTTCCATAGTTCTGATAGGAGTGGCAATTGATGCATTGTCCCTCCAGACCCCTGCTGATTTGGCAGTTGTTGTAAATGGTTGTCTCCTGGAAATTTGTCAGATTGTACTGCCTGATGGACAACTCGTCGTACCCCACAAATGTCGGAGGAAGCACGCGATAGGAGATGTACGGGTCGATGTCCTCCTCTGCGACACTAATCTGGAAAGGCTTGTAGGCTTGCCATTTCCCGTCCTTCTTCGTGTAGACAGTGACGGAGAGGTTCTTCCCTCGTGCCGAAGCAAGCAGTTCGTGCCACTCTTTCTCATCTATTTGAACCTTGTTCCTCTTGCCTCCATAAGTCAATTTAGTGTTTTGTATCTCAAACTCGGCCACTACATCATCCACACTATCAACCAGGAAATTGAGCGGAGCAATGTTGGGCGGAACCGTCACTCCTACATAATCAGGACAGATGCGGGGTTCTGCATCAACACTCGTAAAGCTCGACGGCAAAGAAGGATGCTTGGAGCAGGAAGCAACCAAAAGCAAAAGAAAAAGGATTCTGTATTTCATGGCAATCAATTTGTCTGTACTGCGCGGAGCACGTAATAGTCCCACATATATGTATCACCAAACTCAGGGCGGAGGGCACTGCCTATCTGCTTCTCATTCAAGCCCTGAGAAGAGTATTGTCTCAACCTTTCCGTAAAGGCCTTGTACCTGTCCACAACTCGTTGGTCGAACTTCACGAACGAGAGGTTCACGCCTTCCATCCCCAGCTCATACACTCCGAAGAGCATGGCCTCCTGAACATGAATGGGGAAATACTTGCCGGGATTGATGTTGTAGAACTGCTGGACTTGCGACCAGAAGCAGTTCTTGTCGCGCATTATCATGGCACAACCCAAGGCCACCTCCTGCGCTTCCGGGTCGTTAGTCAAGTTGTACATCCACTTCTTCATGATGGTCAGCTCCACAAATTTGTCGTCAACTCCCACCAGCTCGGAGCCTTCGTTGTAAAGTTTCAAAGGCATGCGGAAGTGTTCATCTGTTGTGAGAAGTGTCTCATCATCTACGAAGCGTTCCATCTTCTCTGCCCACTTCCGCTGGAAAGTCGTTTTGTCCAACAGTCGGAGGTACTTCCTGGCATTCTCCTTCTCACCATTCACGAGGGCACACTGAGTGAGCATTCGCATGGTATAATACGAGTAGCCGTAGTGCATGCAGCGCTCTATTGCCCTGCGAATGCCGAAGATGGTCTCACCATAGTTGTAGTATATGAGGTCGGCAGCCTGGTCGGCTATGCGGAAATGGATGGAGTCGCTAACCGTCACAGGCGGTATGCTCTCATTATTATATAGGTAACGCTTCGAACAAAGCTCGCCTCTGTTGATGAGTGCAATGTCGCGGAACATCACCATCTCCCTTGTGACGGGACCTTTCACCCTGGCCGCCTCGTTCAGGACATCATTCCATCGGCACTCCTCCACCCCTCGTTGCATCCTCAGCTCGGCATGGAAATTGTAGTCTTTAAAGTCGCGAGAATATGCGCAGAACCACATCAAAGCGGCCACGACCACCATTATGCTTTGACTTTGCCAAAGTTTCTTTGAGCCCAGACGCTTGATGAAAGGGAAGAACAAGGGTGCTGCAAGCACGATGTAGAAAGGTATTTCGAGGGAATAGTCGCGCAGGTCGTCGAGCTCGAACTTGCGGAATCCATACATCCATGGCTGGTCTGGCCGCATTAATGTGGTGCCCGAAGTCTCCAAGAGAGGCACGAGCCAAATGGTAAGCAGGAGTAACACAATCGATTTCCACGAAGTCCTGAGTGCCACAATAGCTGCTGCAAGCAAGGCATAGACGCCAAGCGGATAGTAGAAGACGGCTGCCACCAAAGGCACCCAAGCAAGGGCTATCCAACCCTGAACCTTCTCGCAGAAGGGCAGAACACGCCAAAAAGGAAGGGAAAGAAGCAGGGCTGCGAAGAGACCTAGGGAGTGGTAGAAGACATAGTCAATGTCCTTGAGAATGTAAACCCAATAACCCAGTTGGATCTCGCTGCACAACAAGGCCGCTATAGGAACGAAGAGCAGGAAGCTCCATTCGGTGGGAACCTTGAACGAGAGCTTTGCCACGACGAAGGTTACAAACCATAACGCGATGAGCATCAGCGTCCCGACGATGGGATAATAGAAGTATTGCGTCAGGTACGAACCTGCCCAAGCAAGCCATCCTCCAGGCACTCTCGTACAATCGTGGAAGAAGATACTCGTGCTGTTCCACCAGCCACGATCCTGCATGAAGAACATCGTGTCGGCATTCCTCACATAAAGGAAATACCAACATAAAACAAGAAACGATAAAATGAAGAGAATGAGAAAAGCAAGAGGGGTTGCCACTTTCCTGTTTCCTGCTTTCCTTATTTTCTTGTTTTCCTCTTTCTTCAGTATCTTACGTACGTTTGTGCCCATAATTCATGATAGTTATGATCGGTCGAAGTGCGGTCATTCACATAGTTGTACTGCACTTGGAATTTAAGGTTCTTATGTAGTTCGAAGTTCGGACAGATGCCGTAAATGCTCTTCATCGAGCCGAATGTGGCATCCTTCCGATAGGCATCATAGGTGCCGTAAACCTTTAGCCAAGAGGTAATTGGCACGCCAAGAACGAGATACCAGCCGTCAGCTCTGCCAGTCGAGCCTTCCCTCCAAGTCTGAGTTTCCGTGTCGAAGTCATGGACGTTAAGTCCCGAATGATGGGCATATTCAGCCTTGAAGGTCCAGTCATTATGCTCGTATATGCTGCCGATGGCCCATCTGTTGCGCCTCACGCTTGCCCCATTCTGGCCTGTATAAGTGCCTGTCCAACCGAAGAAACCGATGTAGAGGTCCTTGACGGGCTGCACCTGGATGTTACCCATCCAGTCCTTCTGCTTGTTGTTGTCTTTCCTGTTCTGTCCGTTGCCATTGAAAACTGCTGCCTGATAGCGGAAGAGCCTATGCTTGTCCTTGCCTACGGGAAGGAGGTCGCCCTGCAGCTGGAGTCCGATATCGCGGCCATTCTGAGCGACTTCGCCACTCGGATCATCCATAGTCAAAGCCGTCATGTGCCTGCCAAGCTGCGAATAGTTGCCCATTCCCAAGTTCCAAGGATGCGACGGATTGTCGTAAGTGAAGCAGCGTTTGAACTGTCCCACTTTGACCTGGAACTCCTTCCATCGCACCCACTCCAAGGTATAGTCGCGCATAGCCGGGTTCTTCAGCTCGAGTTGGACACGATACTTGAAGTCCCTAAGGATAGTTCCTGAGACATAAAACCTTATCAATCGGGCTTCGAAGCCATTCTCGTCGGCACCATCCTTGTTCGAATAGCTGTACTTTCCGACAAAGTAACCTCCGAATTGGGGAGCTGAGACGTACTTCGTGATATGGCGGCCATACTGAAGAGGCTCGTCCTGGGCCTCAACATCCGACATCGCCTTCTCAATCGCTCTGTTCAGATAGGCCGTCAGAAAGCCTTCCTGATACTCGTCTGTCTGTTCTGCCCTGATTGGCGAAACAGCATAGCTAAGTATCAGAAACACAGCAAGTAATGTCTTATGGTACCTCGGAAACACAGTTACTTCATTTTAAGGCTGAAAACTTAACGTGCCACGATTGCATTTAACTAGTGTGACGATTGCAATTTACTAGTGTGACGTTTGCAATCATCACGTGCCACGTTTTTTGGCTAAGCACGCTTGATGTAATCCACTATCCAGGCTCCCACTTCCTTGGTGCCGTATTTCTCGCCGCCTTCAACCTGAATCTCAGGCGTGCGAACATTTTGGTCAAGGCTAGCATTCACGGCTTCGCGGATGAGTTTTCCTTCTTCCTTCAGGTCAAAGTACTCGAAGAGCATGGCTACGGAAAGTATCTGAGCCAACGGATTAGCGATATTCAAACCCTTGCCTTGCGGCCAGCTTCCGTGAATAGGCTCAAAGACGGGAGTGGAGCTGCCAGTAGAAGCGCTTGGGAGCAACCCCATACTGCCAGTAATGCAACTGCCTTCGTCGGTCAGGATATCGCCGAAAGTGTTCTCCGTCACAATCACGTCGAAGAAGCGAGGGTCTTGAATCATCCTCATCGCAGCATTGTCCACATACATAAAGTCCGTCACGACATCAGGATACTCGCCCATCATCTCTTGGGCTACCTTACGCCACAAACGGCTGGATGCCAAGACATTAGCCTTATCAACAACAGTCAGATGCTTTCTGCGAGCACGTGCATATTGGTAACCGACACGCAGGATTCGCTCCACTTCGGGGCGGCTGTAATAGTTCGTATCGAGTGCATCCTCCACGCCTTCTGCATTAACTGTGGGTTCTTGCTTCTTTCCAAAGTACATGCCGCCAGTCAGCTCGCGAATGCAAACAAAGTCAGCACCACGAACCAGCTCATCCTTGAGGGGAGACTTGTGCACCAAGCAATCGAAAGTCTCCACGGGACGGATGTTGGCATAAAGTCCCAGCTTCTTTCTCATAGCCAGCAATCCTTGTTCTGGACGCACTTTTGCCGAGGGATTATTGTCGAACTTCGGGTCGCCCACACTAGCGAAAAGGACTGCATCAGCCTCTTCGCAAGCCTGAAACGTCTCTTCTGGGAACGGGTCACCCACTTCGTCGATGGCATGAGCACCACAAAGCGCTTCCTTGTAACTGACTTCGTGACCGAACTTCTCGGCAACTGCGCTAAGCACAGCTACACCCTGTTCCATTATCTCTGGGCCGATACCATCGCCGGCCAATACTGCGATTTTAAGTTTCATATTGTAGTTTTATTTGTTTTTATTCTCGTCTTCAAGCAGGTTGAGCATCTTGATGGTGCTCTTGATGGCTGCTTCCGTCTGGTCGGCATCAAGGCCTCGAGTACGAAGCACACGATCGTTCCAGTTCCACGTAATGACAGTCTGCACAAGGGCATCTGTTCGTCCACCTGGGGGAATGCTGACTGTGTAGTTCGTTAACCAAGGGAAATCACGCCCAAGACGGTTCTTGTAGATGTGACGGATGGCACGAACAAAGGCATCGAACTGACCGTCTCCCTTGGCACTTTCCTCGTAGGTCTCGCCATTCACTTCAAGCCGAACGCTTGCCAAAGGCTTAAGTCCGTAAGCCGTCGTCACTACATATGAGAGCAGTTTGACGTGCTCTTCCGGTGCTCCATGCTTCAGGACATCACTCACGATATATGGGAGGTCTTCCTGCGTGACGAGCTCCTTCTTGTCGCCCAACTCGATGATGCGTTCAGTAACACGTTTCGTCTGCTCAGGCGAGAGCTCAAGTCCAAGCTCTTCAAGGTTGCGAAGGATGTTGGCTTTGCCCGAGTTCTTGCCAAGCGCATACTCACGCTTACGACCGAAACGCTCGGGCAGAAGAGCATTCTGATAGAGTCCTGCCTTGTTGTCGCCATCGGCATGAACGCCAGCAACCTGCGTAAACACGCTCTCGCCGGTAATGGGTTTGTTTGGCGGGATAGCAATACCGCTGTAACTTTCCACGAGACGAGACACCTCGCCCAAGCGACTCTCGTCAATATGGGTGAAGACATGAAGGTGGTCTTTCAGGACGGCCTGCACGCTAGCAAGTGGCGCATTACCTGCCCTCTCACCCAAGCCGTTGACACTAGTATGGATGCCCCCGCAACCTGCAGTAACTGCAGCAAGCACATTGCTGATGGCCAAGTCGTAATCGTTATGGGCATGGAAGTCGAAGCGACACGACGGATAGCGCTCCACCATTTGAGTCATGAAACCGGAAAGCTCTATTGGATTGAGGATGCCGAGTGTGTCAGGCAACATGATGCGCTCTATCGGCATCTCGCTTAGCTTGTCCATCAAGGCAAAGACATAGTCGGAGCTGTCTTTCATGCCGTTGCTCCAATCCTCAAGGTAAACATTAACGCTAACGCCTTTCGACTTTGCATAGTCAATCGTGCGACGGATGTCGGCCACATGCTCCTCGAGTGTCTTGTGCAGTTGGCCTTCACAATGCTTCCGGCTCCCTTTGCAAAGGAGGTTCATGCACTTGCAACCGCTCTCCACAATCCAGTCCACGCTCTTCGTCTCATCCACGAAACCGAGCACTTCCACCCTATCGAGTTTGTCATTCTGACTTGCCCAACGAGAGATGTTCTTGACTGCTTCCATCTCGCCTTCCGAGACACGCGCGCTTGCCACCTCAATCCTATCGACATTCAGGTCCTGCAATAACGCACGAGCAATCATGAGTTTCTCGTGAGGCATGAAGCTTACGCCGCTGGTCTGTTCACCATCGCGCAGCGTAGTATCCATTATCTCTATCGTCCTTTCTTTTCCCATTCTTCTATTTTATCCGTGTTGGAGAGGAGGAAATCTATGTCGTCGTAGGCATTCATCAAGCAGTACTTCTTGTAGCTGTTGATGGGGAACTGCTCGCTACGGCCTGTTGTGAGATTCGTTACGGTTTGATTGGGCACATCCACCTTCACTTCGGCTTTCGGATTATCCTTAACCGTTTGGAAAAGTTCTTGCTGAAACTCGCGGCTCACCACAACGGGAAGCACGAAGCAATTCAGCAGGTTGTTGCGATGGATGTCGGCAAAGCTGCTGCTTATCACCACTCTTGCTCCATAACCGGCAATCGCCCAAGCAGCATGTTCACGACTTGAACCCGAGCCCCAGTTCTGCCCGCCAATAATGATTTCATGGATGCCTTTGCTTGGAGCTTCACTATAAGCAGGCTGATTCATCACGAAGTCCTCGACAGGTTTGCCTTCTGCATCGTATCTGAGGTCGTGCATAAAGGCATCGCCAAAGAACTTAGGGTCGCGCGTGGTGCTTGCCAAGTAACGTGCAGGAATGATGAGGTCCGTGTTGCAATTGTCTATCTCTATGGGAAGACAAGTAGATTGTATGATGTCGAATTTCTGTTTCATAGCCTTACATCTTTCGTGGGTCAGTAATAACACCTGTGATGGCACTTGCCGCAACCACAAGCGGGGAAGCAAGAACGGTACGTGCTCCGGGACCTTGACGGCCGACAAAGTTTCTGTTAGAGGTAGAGATGCTGAGCTTGCCTGCAGGTACCTTATCTGGATTCATAGCAAGGCAACTTGAACAAGAAGGCAAACGGAGTTCAAAACCAGCTTCCTCAAGCACTTTATCAATGCCTTCGTCTATGATTTGCTGACGCACCAACCAACTGCCGGGCACAAGCCAAGCCACCACATTCGCTGCCTTCTTCTTGCCTTTCACGATAGAGGCAAAAGCACGGAAGTCCTCGATTCGTCCGTTCGTACAAGCTCCTAAGAAACAATAATCTATAGGTGTGCCTTCAAGTTTCTGCCCTGGCTTAAACTGCATATATTCGAGCTGGGCAAGGAACTGGGCTTGGTCGGCTTCTGGAATAGAGTCGAGCGTCGGGATACATTCATCGATAGCTATGCCTGCACCCGGGTTTGTGCCGTAAGTGATGCGAGGCTTAATATCCTCAGCACGATAGGTTACTTCCTTGTCGAAAACTGCATCATCATCGCTCTTAAGCTTCTTCCACTCCTCCACAGCCTTGTCCCAAGTCTCTCCTTTCGGAGCATATTCGCGTCCTTTCAGATAGGCAAAAGTCGTTTCATCTGGTGCAATAATGCCAGCACGACTGCCCATCTCGATGGAGAGATTAGAGAGCGTGAGGCGACCTTCCATAGACATATTGCGAATGGTGCTGCCTGCATATTCCACAGCATAACCCGTGGCGCCGCTGGTTGTCATTTGTGCCATGATGTAGAGGGCAACGTCCTTGGCTGTCACACCTTTCTGAAGTTCGCCCTCAATATTGATGCGCATGGTCTTGGGCTTCTGCTGCAGGATGCATTGAGAAGCGAGCACCTGAGCAACTTCGCTAGTTCCGATACCCATCGCGATGGCTCCAACTGCTCCATGAGTCGAAGTATGCGAGTCGCCACAAACAATCGTCATGCCTGGCAGTGAGAGAGCCTTTTCAGGACCAACAACATGAATGATGCCGTTATCCTTCGTACCCATTGCAAAGTGGCGGATGCCAAACTCCTTGCAATTAGCGGCAAGCGTCTCAACCTGCTTTCTGCCTATAGGATCGTCAATACGTTCCTGCTGGTCGCTCGGCGTGTTGTGGTCAGGCATAGCGAAGATGTGGTCAGGACGGAAAGGCTTGATGCCTTTGTCGCGAAGCGTGTCGAAAGCCTGCGGACTGGTCACCTCGTGAGCATAGAGGCGATCTATATAAAGTTGCGTTGGGCCGTCTTCGACATTCTGCACGACATGAGCGTCCCAAATCTTATCAAATAAGGTCTTCATTCTTTAAATTTGTAATCTGAATTTATTTCTTTTGAATTAAGACTTGAACTTATTTATACAATCAATATAAGCCTCAACAGAAGCCGTTACGATATCTGTGTTGGCGCCAAAGCCATAGTAGATCTTGCCGTCGTATTCCACTTGCATGTGGACCTTACCCATGTCGTCGGAACCCTTCGAAATGGCTTGGATGGTGAACTCGCGAAGTGTCATCTGACGCTTGATGATGGTCTTCAAGGCCTTGATGGCAGCATCGACAGGACCATTACCCGAAGCTGCACTCTCGAACTTTTCGTTGGCAATGAGCAGACCTATGCTGGCCACGCTGCGAACGCCCTTGCCCGTAGTAACCTGCAGATAGTCGAGCTTGACATTGTGCGAAGCAGTACGGTCGGCACCAGCCAATACCAAGATGTCGTCGTCTGTGATTTCCTTCTTCTTGTCGGCAAGTTTGAGGAACTCTTCGTAAACCTTATCCAAACGTTCGCCATCGATGTCAACTCCATTCACACTCAAGCGGTGCTTCAGGGCTGCACGACCACTTCTTGCCGTCAAAACGATAGCGTTATCGTCGATACCCACGTCCTTGGGATTCATGATTTCGTAGGTCGAAGCGTTTTTCAGCACACCATCCTGATGAATGCCGCTGCTGTGAGCGAAAGCGTTCCTGCCCACAATCGCCTTGTTTGGCTGCACAGGCATATTCATCAATGAGCTTACCATTCGGCTGGTTGGGAATATCTTTGTCGTGTTGATGTTGGTGTCGATGCCAAGGTCGGGATGGGTCTTGAATATCATGGCAATTTCTTCGAGCGAGGTGTTGCCAGCCCTTTCGCCAATGCCATTAATCGTTACCTCAGCCTGACGAGCACCGTTCAGTATGCCCGCCACAGTGTTGGCAGTCGCCATTCCGAGGTCGTTGTGACAATGTGTAGAGAGAATGCTCTTGCCGGCAGCAAAGGCATCAACATGTTCGTAGAGGTATTTTATCTTCTCACCATACTCGTAAGGAGTGCGGAAGCCTGTCGTATCGGGAATGTTGCAAACCGTAGCACCAGCTTTCGTGACTGCTTCGATGACGCGAGCCAAGTACTCGTTGTCCGTGCGGCCAGCATCTTCGGCATAGAACTCCACGTCTTCCACGTACTTTTTGGCATACTTCACGGCAGCTACGGCACGCTCGATGATTTCCTCTGGAGTGGAGTTGAACTTGTATCGGATGTGGCTCTCGCTCGTTCCTATGCCAGTATGGATGCGCTTGTGCTTGGCATACTGCAGAGCTTCGGCAGCACAATCTATGTCTTTCTCGACGGCACGCGTCAAGGCACAAATCGTTGGCCAAGTCACAGCCTTACTGATTTCTATCACACTATTGAAGTCACCGGGGCTGCTGATGGGGAATCCTGCCTCGATAACATCCACGCCGAGAGCCTCGAGTTGCTTGGCAACCTGAATCTTCTCGACCGTATTCAGTTGACATCCTGGCACCTGTTCGCCATCGCGAAGCGTAGTGTCGAAAATAAACAATTTGTCACTCATATTATATTATAGTTTACAATTTGCGCGTGCAAAGGTACGAAAAAGCGAGCGAAATACAAAAGGAAAACGGATTTTTTTCTTTTTATTTCCGAGCGAAGACTGTAGCTCAACCATAGGTCAAGGTCAGAAGAATAGTAGAGGAAACAAAACAAAGACAGAAAAAAGAGCCGTTAAATTAGCAAACTATGCCTGCAAGGTTTGACAACTACTGCAGAGTCGTCCGAAAACGTCACACTAGTAAATGCCAAACGTCACACTAGTAAAATGCAAACGTCACACTAGTAAATCGCAAACGTCACACTATACGTTTGCAATCGTGGCACTATATGTTTGGCAACGAGGTTGGGAGTGTCAGGAAGCTTCACAAATCATTGTGGCTCCTGCAGGGTGAGGTCCAAAAGCTCTTGCTGAGAACCGTTGAAGATATTACAATCGACAAAGCCCTTGATTCCGCTGACTTTGCCGCAATCGGTATGTTGCCAAAAAGTCCATTTGCCCTTGTACGCGAGCTTATCCACATAGTAATGCGCTATCCAATAAGGATAGGCATCGAACTCCGGCGTATTGAGATAATCGACTTTGAACTTGTAACCCGTATAAAGTATGGGCTTCACACCATACTCCTTCTCGACAATATCGAGCCAGATTTTTACATCACGACGCAATTGTTGGGGCGTCAAGTCACCAATCTTTTCTATGTCCAAAACGGGAGGCAAATCGCCAGGTTCAAGCTGAGCAATCGACAAGTAGAACTCTGCTTGCTTTCGCGGACTGATGCCAGGAACGAAGAAGTGATAAGCGCCTCTGATTAAGTCGTTTCGCTTGGCATTGGCAAAGTTTCGGTTGAAGTTGTCATCAAACAACATTTCACCCTCCGTCGCCTTGATGAAAACGAAGCTGACAGGAGCATTTCCAATGGAGGCATTACGGAGTTTCTCCCAGTTGATACGCTCCTGATAATGGCTGATGTCAATACCTCTCACTTCGTAGCCTTCAGGAAAAGTCGCCTCGCCATAAATAGCACGCCAGCGGAAACTGAAAGGACTGACGAAAAAATGATAGAACAGACCCACATAAATGGCTACGACGAGCAGTCCGCCAAGCCATACAAACCAGGAAGGGAGACCTTGGAAAAGACGCAAGAAGCGGAACCCACGGGAAGATTTCTTGCGCTTCCCGCGGGTTTGCTTTCTCTGACCGCTCGACTTCCTTCTCTGGGGACGGTTCGAAACGGCGTGTTTCCTTTCCTGTGTCAAGTCCGGATTATTTGCCTTGTTCCAGGGCAAGCGTCTTCGTGCATTGGTCGCACACTTCGCTTGGACCCCAGTACTGAATAGGACCAGGATAAACGTAGCATGTGTTCTTTGCCCACTCCTCACGCTTGCTTGCAAAGAACTTGAAGGGAGCTCCGTCGAGTTCTACAAGGGCCTTGCGGATTACGGGCTTCATAGCGCCGTTACGACGCTCCATGTTCATCATCATTGTGATGGGCACACCACCTGCAATCCACTCGCTTGCGGGAGCAGTTGTGTTCTTGATGACACTCATGTAACCAGTCTTGCCGTTAGCAATCAAGCGGCTTGCGTTAAAGCCGAGACTGTAGCAGTAGTCGGCATCGTAGTTGCTGGGAGCTGCACAACGGCCTTCGTAACCGAAGAAGTGGTGCTGAGCCGAGAACTTGCCATTGTATTTGCCTTCCTTCTTCCAAGCTTCGAGCTTCATGGCTACCATAGCAGAGAGGAGCTTCTCCGTCTCGATAAGGCTGACTTGAACGTTGCCGTGGGGGTCGCGGTCGAGGCAGAGCTGACGCTCAACATCCTTGGGAAGAGACTCGAGAACAGCAAGGTTCTCAGGTGCGATATGACCCTTCACGAAGGCAACCTGTGCGTCCTTGCTCTCGAACTCACGGCTCTCGCCAGTTGCGGGGTCAGTAAGCACCTCGTTGAGTTCAGCGATAAGCTTCTTGATGGCAGGAATGAACTCAATCAGACCTTCAGGGATGAGGACGGTACCAAAGTTGTTACCTTCGGCTGCACGGTCAGCCACAATCTTTGCGATATAAGTCACAACGTCGTCCAGACTCATGGCCTTCTGCTCTACTTCCTCGCTGATGAGGCAAGCGTTGGGCTGTGTCTCGAGGGCACACTCCAGGGCGATGTGGCTTGCGCTACGGCCCATCAGCTTGATGAAGTGCCAGTACTTGCGAGCACTATTGCAGTCACGCTGGATGTTGCCAATCAGTTCGCTGTAGGTCTTACAAGCGGTATCGAAGCCGAAGCTGGTTTCAATCTGCTCGTTCTTCAAGTCGCCGTCAATCGTCTTGGGACAGCCAATCACCTGAACACCATAGTTCTTGGCAGCATAATATTCAGCGAGGACGCAAGCGTTGGTGTTGCTATCGTCACCACCAATGATGACAAGCGCCTTGATGCCGAGTTTGCGGAGAATCTCGATGCCGCTCTCGAACTGAGCTTCCTTCTCGAGTTTCGTACGGCCGGAGCCAATGATGTCGAAGCCGCCAGTATTGCGGTACTCGTCGATAAACTCGTCTGTGAACTCGACATACTTGTGGTCAACAAGTCCGCCAGGTCCCATCAGGAAGCCATACAGCTTGCTTTGCTTGTTGAGGGACTTCACACCGTCGTACAGACCGCTGATGACATTGTGACCGCCAGGAGCCTGACCGCCGCTGAGAATAATGCCGACGTTGAACGGTTCGAGAGGCTTCTGCTCGCCTGCTTCGAAAGTAATGACGGGCATTCCATAAGTGTTGGGGAACATAGCCTTGATTTCATCCTGATTGCCCACGCTTTGAGTTGCAGCACCTTCTACTGCTACAACGGGACCTTGCAAGGCCTTGGGAAGCTTAGGCTGGTAGGCAGCACGAGCTACCTGAAGTGCACTTTTCTTCATGATTCTTGTGTTTATGAGTTTATATGTTTATGAGTTTTCGCGTGCAAAGGTACAAAAAAATCGTTAATTAATAACAGATAATTGATAATAAAAGAACAAAAATGCAGGTAAACTTATATTTTTGATTTCCTAATTTTGAATTTCGAATTAAAAGTCGTACTTTTGTGAGTCTAAACTTACCTTATAAATAAATATAAGATGAAACGCAAAGACCTGAAGAAACGCATCAACTATCTGTGTGGCGAACTTCTGGCAGAGTGTATGGCCGCAAGTGCCTTCACAGGGAAGGACAACAAGCAGGACGTGGAAAACGTGATGCTCGGCATCATGAAGATGCAGAACGACTGGATCTGCCGCCTCTCGCACGTTGAACCGGGCAGCACCAAGCTCTTCTTCAAGAAACTGAAGGAAGACATGCAGAAGCGCACAGACGAGATTATCGAACAAATACAAAACCTGTAATGCTCAAGAAACTTTGCGGCAAGGTTCTTTTCGAATGGCTCCACTTCACGGAATCCATCACCGAACCTATGCCTGACAAATGCATCATAGCCCTTGCTCCACACACGAGCAACTGGGACTTCATCATCGGCAACCTCTACAGTCGTGCCAAGGGTTTCCATTGCGACTTCCTGATGAAGAAGGAATGGTTCTTCTGGCCCATGGGCATACTGATGCGAAGGCTGGGCGGCATTCCCGTCTATCGGAGCAAGCAGATGCACTCCACAGACATCATTGCCGAGCAGGCAAAACAAGCCAAGAAGTTCCGCCTCTGCATCACTCCCGAGGGCACACGCAAAGCGCAACCCGAATGGAAGAAGGGCTTCTACTACATCGCCCTCAAAGCCGAAATCCCCATCCTGCTTTATGGTGTCGACTTCAAGGACAGACATATCGTCTGCACAAAAACCATCGTTCCCAACGGCGACATCGAAGCCCAGATGCAGGAAATAAAAGAATATTACTCTAACTTCAAAGGACTACACCCAGATAAATTCAAAGTATGAACAAGAAACACATTATCCTCTCACTCGCCATCGCCCTTGGCTCGCTGACGCTTTCTGCACAGAACGATGGCATGAACAACCTTCGAGATTACTTCGAACAATATACCAACCCCAACTTCCCCAACCTCAAGAAGATAACCGTCGAGGACATCATCACAAACCCTCAGGACAAACAAGTGACAATTGTTCTGAGCGACAACTTCATCGCGCAACCTGTGACGCCACTCGTTGTGGGCGACCTTTACACCGAGGTACAGCGCCGGCTGCCGATGCCTTTCAACACCTATGCCCTGACTATCCTTGCCAACGATACTCCCATCGAGCAACTCATCCCGACAAGCATGATGGACAGAGCAGACACAGCCCGTGTCTATAAACGGGAACTCTTCAAGGGCAATCCTTGGGTGACGCCGATGAGCCGTCCCTACAACATAAAGAAAGGCTTGCAAGGACGTCATCTTGGAGTGTGTCAAAGCCACGGAAAATATTTCAGCTTCGACAAGCAGGAATGGATATGGCAGCGCCCCAGACTCTTCTGCACAACGGAAGATATGTTCACGCAAACTTTTGTCGTACCCTACCTCATCCCGATGCTACAGAATGCAGGAGCCGTTGTCTTCACGCCAAGAGAACGTGACTGGCAGAAACAGGAAGTAGTAGTCGACAACGATGGAATGTTCGACCAGAGCCGTTACGAAGAGCACGTCCGAGAGCGTCACTGGAAAGACGGTGGCGTAGGATTTGCCTATACCGAAGAAGGTTACGAGAACGGACAGAATCCCTTCAAGATGGGAACCTTCCGCATGACCGAAGCCATGCAGAACAAGCACATGCTGAGCGAAGCAATATGGACACCCGAAATACTTGTCGAAGGCGACTATGCCGTTTATGTCTCCTACCAGACTTTGCCGAACAGCATTCCCGATGCCAACTATACGGTCAAGCATTGTGGCGTCGAGACTCATTTCCGCGTCAATCAGCAAATGGGTGGCGGCACTTGGGTTTATCTCGGCACATTCCACTTCATGGAGGGCAAGAGCGAGAACAATTGCATCATCCTCACCAATCAGAGCAATTACAAAGGTGTGGTGACGGCAGATGCCGTTCGTCTGGGAGGTGGAACGGGTAATATTGTACGTGGCGATTCCACCATGTATCTTCCCGTCAGCAGCGACTTGCCGAGATGTCTGGAGGCCGCACGCTACTCCGCCCAATGGTATGGTATGCCGGAAAGCGTGTATTCTCCCCGGGGAAATGATGACGGCAAGGACGACGTCAACACCCGACCCTTTGCCGAGAACTATATTGCAGGCGGAAGCCCTTACCTGAAGAACGACAGCGGACTTTGTGTTCCCATCGAACTTTATATGGCTGTGCATAGTGATGCAGGTTACAGGACGGACAACACACTTGTCGGTTCGCTTGGCATCTACACGACTGGCTTCTACGACGGCATCACCGGAACAGGACTTTCCAGACTTGTCAGTCGCGACCTTGCCGATTTGGTGATGACGCAAATCACAGAGGACTTGACGCGAGAACTTGGTACATGGAACCGCCGAGACCTATACGACAGGAATTATGGCGAGAGTCGCGATGCGCAGTTCCCAGCCATCCTCCTCGAGATGCTCAGCCACCAGAATTGGGCTGATATGTGTCTCGGTCACGACCCCTACTTCAAGTTCCTCATGTCGCGTGCCATTTACAAAGGTGTCGTCCGCTTCCTCGCAGGCATTCACGGAGGCAAGGATGTCGTCATCCAGCCGCTTCCCGTAGCAGGCCTCAGTGCCGAAGCAAACAACCAAACCAATGAGATTACAGTTCGCTGGACGCCGAGAAACGACCCTGCAGAACCCACGGCAACGCCCGATGGCTACGTGGTTTACATGAAGAAGAACGGAGGCGATTTCGATAATGGACATTACGTGAGCGGCCACGAATGCACATATACGATGCCGGCCACACCAAGCATCCTCTACAGTTTCCGCGTGGAAGCTGTCAACGAAGGTGGTGCCAGTATGCCGAGCGACGAAGTTTGTGCAGTTGTATCCGAGACTGCCGAAGCGCCTACAGTCCTGATTGTCGACGCTTTCCAGAGGCTTGCAGGTCCTCTGCCTTTCGATACTGAAACGACTGGCGGCTTTGATTTCGACACAGATCCAGGCGTGATTGACGTGATGACACCCGGCTATTGCGGACGTCAGCTGAGCTTCGACAAGAGCCAGTATGGCAAGGAAGTGGGCGAAGGAATGGGTGTGAGCAGCGACGAATGGGAAGGTATGTTCCTTGCTGGCAATACGCACAACTATAGTGTTCGTCATGCTCAGGACATCATCACGAAGCACTACGACTGCAACATCAGCAGTTGCACACCTGCACAGCTGCCCAACCTGGACCTGCGCGGGTATCGCATAGCTGACTTCATTCTTGGTGCGCAGAAGAACGACGGCTACTCCCTGACGCGCCGCAATGCCTTCACGCCCGAGATGCTTGCCGCCATCTCCCAACTGACGCTCCAGAACACTTCGATTCTGGTGAGCGGCTCCTTCGTCGGAAGTGATATGCACAACGCCGAGCAGGATGCTTTCATGGGCGAGAAGCTGAAGTTCCGCTTTGTTGCCAACGTGCCGACGGACAGCATCTGCTCTGTGCAGGGACTGAACAACACGGCCACCATCTTCACCAATCCCAACGAGACGAACTACTGGGTAAGGAGTACCGACATCCTGGAGGGCATCAATGGCGCGTTCAGCACGATGGTTTACACGTCGGGCAATCACTCGGCAGCAGTCGCCTATCCTGGTCCCGGCTATCGTGTTCTGGCATTCGGTTTCCCGCTGGACTGCATCACGGACAAAGCCACACGCCAGAGCATCATGAACATCGCCGTCGACTTCCTGCTCGGGAAATGAGAATCCACTCTTAATCCTTAATTCTTCACTCTTAATTCTTTATTCCATAGATGTATACGATACTTTGCAATATGAAAGGTTCTCGGCGGCTCTCCGTCGATGAAACTCACCTCCAGACCATCGACCGCTATTCCCTCTTTTCCGACTTGCTGGACAGCAACGGCATTGTCGAAGAGAGTGTCCTCGAGAAGTTGCGGCTGAACGTACGCAGCTTGCTTTCGCATGGAACGCCCGACCCCGATCTGGTGGACCTTTGCGAACGCATCCTCTTCCACAACGACATGAAAGCTTTCGGACTGCACCAGCTCATCTTGCTCTACATCGACTGGAAGAAGGAACAACTCGATACGCTGAAAGCCTCATTGAAGTCAGAACCCGAAGGTCAGGATTAATTGGATTCAGCACATTTGAATTACAACGATTGGCTGCCGACGACCAGGAAAGAGATGGACCTGCGTGGGTGGGAACAGGCTGACGTGATTCTCTTCAGCGCAGATGCCTATGTGGACCATCCTGCCTTTGGAGCGGCTGTCATAGGGCGTTTGCTCGAGGCAGAGGGCTTGCGCGTGGCCATCGTGCCCCAACCCGACTGGCATGGAGATTTCCGCGACTTCAAGAAGCTGGGACGTCCCCGTCTCTTCTTCGGCATCTCGCCCGGATGCATGGACAGCATGGTGAACAAATACACCGCTGCCCGCCGCCTCAGGAGCGAGGATGCATACAGTCCCGACGGGCGGCACGACTTGCGTCCCGAGTACCCCACCATCGTCTATACCGACATCCTCAGGAAGCTCTTTCCCGATGTTCCCATCGTGCTCGGAGGCATCGAGGCAAGCCTGCGCCGAGTGATGCACTACGACTATTGGCAGGAGCGTTTCCGCCCCAGCATCCTTCAGGATTGCGATGCCGACCTCATCACTTATGGAATGGGAGAAAAGCCCACGCTGGAGCTCGTTCAGCGGCTCAACGAGGCAATCGATTGCTTCCATCCGAAACTTCACTACGACGAGAATGGTGAGCCTTGCATCACGCGGGAAGTGATGCGCGAGGTGGTGGCCGAGATGCCCAACCAGATTGCCTTCATCTGCAAGCAGGAAGAGATACCCGGAGGCATCAAGGAGGACGACATCGTGCTCCACAGCTACGAGGATTGCCTGAAGCAGCCCAAGCTTCACGCCGAGAACTTCCGACACATCGAGGAAGAGAGCAACAAAGTGCACGCTCAGCGACTCCTGCAAGCCACAGGAGGGCGTTACGTCGTCGTCAATCCTCCCTACCCTCCGCTCACTTCCGAAGAGCTGGACCGCAGTTTCGACTTGCCTTACACCCGCCTTCCGCACCCGAAATACAAGGGCAAACGCATCCCCGCCTACGAGATGATCAAGTTCAGCGTCACGCTCCATCGCGGATGCTTCGGGGGATGTGCCTTCTGCACGATAAGCGCGCATCAGGGCAAATTCATCGTGAGCCGTTCGAAGGAGAGCATATTAAGGGAAGTGAAAGCCATTGCCAAGATGCCCGACTTCAAGGGCTACCTGAGCGACCTTGGCGGGCCGAGCGCCAACATGTACAAGATGCGGGGCAAGCGCCAGGAAGTGTGCGAGAAGTGCAAACGCCCCTCGTGCATCCATCCTGCCATCTGTCCGAACCTGAACGGAGACCACCGCCCCCTGCTCGACATCTACCGCGCTGTGGATGCGTTGCCGGGCATCAAGAAGAGCTTCATTGGCAGCGGTGTCCGCTACGATATGCTCCTACACGACTGGAAGGACGAAGCCCTGAACAATGCGGCCCGAGAATACACCCGCGAGCTCATCACCAAGCACGTCAGCGGACGCCTGAAGGTGGCTCCCGAGCACACCAGCGACACCGTCCTGAACATCATGCGCAAGCCCTCATTCCGGCTCTTCCGCGAGTTCAAAAGCATCTTCGACGCCACTTGCCGCAGGGCAGGATTAAGGCAGCAACTCATTCCCTACTTCATCAGCTCGCACCCCGGCTGCACGGAGCGCGATATGGCCGAGCTGGCACAAATCACGAAGCAGCTGGACTTCAAACTCGAGCAGGTTCAGGACTTCACACCCACGCCCCTCACAGTCAGCACAACATGCTGGGCAACGGGCTATCATCCCTACACGCTCGAGAAGATTTTCAGCGCCAAGACACCCGAGGAAAAGCGCCGCCAGAACAGCTTCTTCTTCTGGTACAAGAAAACTTGACATCATTGATTTTGAAACTTGAATTTTGGATTTAATATTTTTGAATCTTGAATTTATTAATTTTGAATTTTGAATTTTGAATTAACTAATTTTGAATTAACAGATAATGCAAAGCGAATGGTTTGAATGCAAGGTCCGTTACGACAAGACCTTGGAGAGCGGTCTCATCAAGAAGACCACAGAGACATATTTGGTAGACGCCCTCAGCTTCACGGAAGCCGAGAAGCGCTTCATCGAGGAGATAGAGCCCTTCATGTCGGGCGAGTTCATGGTGACGGACATCAAGCGCGCTCGCATCACCGACCTCTTCGACAGCGTGGACCTGAACGACGACCACTGGTTCAAGGCGCGCATCGCCTACATCTCCATCGACGAGAAGACAGCCGTCGAGAAGCGCATCGTACAGTCGGCGCTTATTCAGGCAAACGATTTCCATCGTGCCCTCGCCAGGCTCGATGAATGCATGAAAGGCACACTGGGTGAATGGGTCATCGTCTCCATCACCGAGACGCCCATCATCGACGTGTTCAAGTTCCGTGCAACAACCGAGCAAGAGCAGAAGCAGACACAAACACCGACTGAAAAGGAGCAGCCCAAAGCAAAGAAGACAAATGGCAAGTCCAAGGGAAAGAATAAGTGAAATCCTGCAGACCCTGCCCCCGGAGGTGCGCCTCGTAGCCGTCAGCAAGTACCATCCCGTCGAGATGATTCAGGACGCCTACGACGGCGGGCAGCGCATATTCGGCGAGAGTCACGTGCAGGAAATGGTGCAGAAGTACGACGTGCTGCCCAAGGACATCCAATGGCACTTCATAGGCCATCTGCAGACCAATAAGGTGAAATACATTGCACCCTTCGTGAGCCTCATTCATGCCGTCGATTCGGAGCGTTTGCTGCGGGAAATCGACAAGCAGGCGAAGAAGTGCGGACGCATCATTCCCGTCCTGATGCAAGTGCACGTAGCCCAGGAGGAGACCAAGTTCGGCTTCCTGCCCGACGAGCTGCTCGCCTTCATGCAGAGCGGAGCCTGGCAGCAATGCGAAAACGTCAGCATAGAGGGCCTGATGTGTATGGCAACGAACACCGACGACGAAGTCCAGATAGCCCGCGAGTTCGACAGGGCAAAGGAATTGTTTGAGTCAATTCAATGTTCTTCCCTTCGGTCAGGCGCAGACGGAACAATGGTCAATGGTCAATGGAAAACCCGTTCCTGGGGCATGAGTGACGACTACCCCATCGCCGTCCAGCACGGCTCGAACATGGTCCGCATCGGCAGTCTCATCTTCGGCGAAAGAATCTATGTGTAGTTGAATATTGAAAATTGAATATTGAATATTGAAAGAAATCCCCGCTGCAGAACGACCTGTAACGGGGATTTGTTTTTGGCTAATTGTGGACTTACTTAATCAAGATTTTTTGCTGGTTCCGTCTGAGTAGCGGATGATGTGGATTTTTCACTCATGTTACTCTATCGCTACGATGCTTCTGAATCTATTCCAAGGGTATGATTCTTTATAAGATGAGATAGAACCGGCTGGCACATGAAGGGTAGCAGATGAAAGAGATGATTTATAAAATGTTACATTACTAGATAAGGGCACGTCTTGCGCGTAGCAGTAAACATCTGCCAATCTAGAACAATTACTAAAATTTTCACCTGTCATACTGGTCACGCCACTGCAAGTCTTATAGATAAAATGTGTGAGTGTGGGTTAATTTATTTTAGAGCGATGGCAGATGGCAGATGGCAGTTTCTATGTGAGCCATCTTTTTCATCTGCTGAGATTAAACAAGTAAATAACTATAGAATATAGTTATATTATATAATATATATATTAATATATATTATATAATATAAAATTTGACCTTCCAGATTTTCTACTGCAATTAGTGCTCATATAGAAACTGCCATCTGCCATCTGTACCACCACGCCACCACCCCCCATAAATCCAGCGTGCTTTTTTGCGTGCTTATTTTAAGGAATTATTTGCACGCGCGCGCGAAAAGCCGTATCTTTGCAGTGTGAAAGATGAGCGAACGCAACGTGTTAAAAGTGGCCACGTAATACGTTAAGTTTGCAATCGAAACACGAGAGAGAATTAACCAAATTATTAACAAGGAGTAAAAATGGAAGTAAAACTGGAAGTAAAGCCAGCAAGCTGGCTGGAAGTAAAGCGCTGGGGCGCAGGACGATACCACAAGGGCCCAAAACTATCGTCCATGAGCGGAGCTCATTAACTTCCACGAGCAGAGCGAGTTAACTCCCACTTTAACTTCCACTTTAACTTCCACTTTAACTTCCATTTAACTCCAACAAAAACACTTTGCTTTATGATCAATTACAGTATCGCAATCATGTCGTGCAAGCCAGGCACGAAGAAGACCGAACAGACCTATTCCACCAAGGCCTACGGCGCAGCACAAGTTCACGAAGTC
>CACZBC010000005.1 GCA_902779315.1 uncultured Bacteroidales bacterium
ATTTCCTTCTTTTTCTTAAAGGATAAAATACTCTTGTTCTTCATAAGTTAATACATTTATTGTTCCTAAATGTGTCAACCTATTTCAGTATAAGACAGACAGATGCCGTTTCTTATATATATTATATTACAAATTACATTATTAGTTAATATAATAAATAATATATAGCCGGACCTTTTCTCTCAAAAACAGGTGTTGCATTTGTTGCATTTGTTGCTTTTTGGGGGGAGGGGCGCAGTTCACCAAAGGTGGCCTGTTAAGATGCCAAACTTCACGTGTCAAGTTGCCAAACTTCACGTGTCAAGTTGCCCAACTTCACACGTCATCTTTGCATTTTACCTTGCCTAAGTGAAAATTTTATTTTGCAAAGCAAAATAATTGCCAAAATATTTGGAAATTCGGAAATAATGTTGTATCTTTGCACCAGAATATTAAACAAATGAATTATGAAACAAAAACGAATCTTCGGCTATTGCCTTCTGGCAGCCATCCTGTGCCTGTTCTCCTGTAAGGACCGCAACTATGAACGTGTGGGCGGTGACCCCATGCAGACGCGCATTTATACCCTCGACAACGGCCTGAAAGTGTACCTCTCTGTCAACAAGGAAGAGCCCCGCATCCAGGCCTACATTGCTGTGCGTACGGGCTCGAAGAACGACCCTGCCGAGACGACCGGCCTGGCTCACTATCTGGAGCACCTCATGTTCAAGGGAACCAAGCAGTTCGGCACCACCGACCCCGAGGCCGAGGCTCCTCTGCTGGACGAGATTGAGCAACGCTACGAAGAGTATCGCACCCTTACCGACGAGGCCCTCAGAAAGCAGAAGTACCACGAGATAGACAGTGTCTCGCAGTTGGCAGCCAAGTACTTCATTCCCAACGAGTACGACAAGCTGATGGCCGCCATCGGCAGCCAGGGTTCGAATGCTTTCACCTCGAACGACGTGACTTGCTACGTGGAGGACATCCCCTCGAACGAGATTGAGAATTGGGCAAAGGTGCAGGCCGACCGCTTCCAGAACATGGTCATCCGCGGTTTCCACACCGAGCTGGAGGCTGTTTACGAGGAATACAACATCGGCCTCTCGAACGACGGCAACAAGCAGTACGAGGCTATGCTGGCAAAACTTTTCCCCACGCATCCCTACGGCACTCAGACCACAATCGGCACGCAGCAACACCTGAAGAACCCCTCCATAACGAACATCAAGAACTACTTCGCAAAGTGGTATGTGCCCAATAATGTGGCCATCTGCATGGCGGGCGATTTCGATCCCGACAAGGCGCTGGCCATCCTGAAGAAATACTTCGGCGAGTGGAAACCCGGCGAGGATGTCAGCCAGCCCACTTTCCCCGAATTGGAGCCATTGACACAGCCCGTCGACACGACCGTCATGGGACTCGAATCCGAGAACATTTGGCTTGGCTGGCGCACGGAAAAAGCATCTTCCTTGCAGAACGACACGCTGAAACTCATCAGCACCGTGCTCTATAACGGCAAGGCAGGTCTGTTCGACCTCGACCTCAATCAAGAAATGAAGGTGATGGATGCCGCCGCTTTCACCGAGCCGATGCTCGACCACGGCCTCTTCCTGCTTGCCGGTCAGCCCAAGGAGGGCCAGTCGCTGGACGAAGTGAAGGAACTGATGCTGGGCGAGATAAACAAGCTGAAATGCGGCGATTTCGACGAGGACTTGCTCTTGGCCGCTCTGAACAACAAGAAGCTGGACGAACTGCGCAGCCTCGACCAGAATTCGTCCCGCGTCAGCAAGATGCTCGACGCCTTCATCAATGGCATCGAATGGCAGCAAGAGGTCGGACAGATGGACCGCCTGGCCAAGATAACCAAGCAGGAACTTGTCGCCTTTGCCAACCGCTTCTTCACCGAGGGTTATGTGGCCGTCTACAAGCGTCAGGGCGAGGACACCACGCAGAAGAAGATTGACAAGCCTGCCATCACACCCATTCCCACAAATCGCGACCTCGTCAGCCAGTTCGTGAAGGACATTCAGGAGGCAGAGGTCGACCCCATCGAGCCTCAGTTCCTCGACTACAAGAAGGACCTCTCGTTCTTCAAGACACAGAAAGGCCTGCCCGTCGTCTACAAGCAGAACACCGAAAACGGCCTCTTCGAACTGCAGTTCCGCTACGAGTTCGGACAAGAGGACGACAACCGCTACGACGTGGCCGCCAACTACATCGACTACCTCGGCACGGACAAACTCTCTGCCGCACAAGTCAAGCACCAGTTCTACAAGATGGCCTGCAACTATGCCATCAGTGTGAACGCAGACTACATTACCATCGGTCTCAGCGGCCTGGCCGAGTACATGCCCGACGCCCTTGCTCTGCTCGAAGACCTGCTCCACAATGCCAAGGTCGACCAGAACGCCTACGACCAGATGGTCGGACTCATCCTGAAGAACCGACAGGACCAGAAGTCGGAGCAGGGCAACTGCTTCTCCATGTTGGGTGCGTACGCCCTCTATGGCCCGCACAATGCCATGCGCGACAACATGACCGAGCAGCAGCTTCGCGAAGCCAATCCTCAGGAATTGCTCGACCTCCTGAAGAACATTTCCGGGTACGAGCACCAGGTTCTCTACTACGGTCCCATCACCAAGGAGAAGCTGGATGAATGCGTGTCCGACCTGCATCCCACCGAAAAGGACCTGAAGCCCGTACCAGAAGGCAAGCCCTATGAGTTGCAGACGATAACGGAGCCCGAAGTCATCATCGCGCCCTACGACGCCAAGAACATCTATATGCGCATGTTCGTCAACGAAGGCAGGCAGACCAACCTCGACGAGCACGCCACCATCGAACTCTTCAACGAATACTTTGGCGGCGGCATGGGCGGCGTCGTCTTCCAGGAGATGCGCGAGGCGCGCGGACTGGCCTACAATGCCATGGCATACTATCTCACACCTGCCAAGAAAGGGCAGCCCGAGTTTTTCCTCACCCACATCGTCACGCAGAACGACAAGATGATGGACTGCGTCAATCAGTTCCGCGAAATCCTCGACAAGATGCCAGCCAACGAGTCGGCCTTCCAGATTGCAAAGGATGCCCTGACAAAGCGACTCGCCAGCCAGCGCACAACCAAGTTCAGCGTCATTCTGGCTTATCTCAGCGACAAGCGCCAAGGCTTTGATTTCGATGTGGACCAGAAGATATACGAAGACCTGCAGAACCTGACCTTAAAGGATATTACCGACTTCGAGCAGGCTCAAATCGCAGGCAAGACGGGTCGCTATGCCATCCTCGGCAACGAGAAGGAACTCGACATTCCCGCTCTCGAAAAGATAGCACCAATCCGTCGTGTCAGCCTCGAGGAAATCTTCGGCTACTAAGCTTTACCATATATATACGACAAGAGCGTGCCCTCCCTGTTCGGAGAGCACGCCCTTTTGTTTTGATTCCGTGCGGACTTTTACCTTGATGGGGCAGGGCGGGAACCAATCTTCTTGAACTTCTTGTCCCAGATCAGAATCCAACTGCCTTTGCGACTGGTAATCGTTTCAGACGAAACGGACAGGACATCGCCGACATTGCCGATGCTCTGCGAAGCTGTGACCCTTCCTTTCACATCAAAGACGCGGTAGAAGCCCGTGTTCTTCCCGACGAAGAAAGTGCTTCCCCAACCAACCACTTCGCCCACACTACTGCGAGCGAAACCTTTGATCAGCTTGCCTTTCGCATCGTAAAGGCGGTGCCAGTTTCTGTCCGACTCGATGTAGGCAATCTCCTGAGCAATGATGTTTCCGGCAAACAGAAGCGCCAAAAGCATCAATATGATTCGTCCTTTTTTCATAGAAAATGATGTTTCTCGCTTGCAAAGTTACGAAAAAGTTCGTTCCGAATGCGCATCTTTCGCAAATAATTTGTATTTTTGTGTTGTCGTAAACCTCATATCTATGCCAAAACTTTTCTTTTGCCTGCTTTCGGCTATGCTCATTGCAGAATCGGCTACGGCCCGACTGAAAGCCGTGTTCCTGACTTGCGAGGACCTGACAGACCCGATGTCAGTCGGTACGAACCAGCCAAGGCTTTCGTGGGTGAATCTGGCCGAAGGAAACGACCGGAACCAGCGACAGACTGCCTATCAGATTCAAGTCGCTTCCACAAAGGACGGACTTCTTCGCGGCGATGCAAACCTCTGGGATTCAGGGCGCAGGAAAAGCGATGAGTCGCGCTCTGTTTCCTACGAAGGCAAACCTCTCCTCAGCAATTCCGATTGTTATTGGCGAGTCAGGGTGTGGGACAAGCATCGCAAATGCTCCGAATGGAGCGAGCCAGCCCGCTTCCACACAGCTCTCCAACCCTCGGATTGGGTGGCAAAATGGATTGGCTGCGACGAAGATGCGCCCTTGTTCCGAAAGGACATCGAGATAGACAAGCCCGTCCAGAACGCTCACATTTTCATTTGCGGACTTGGTTACTTCGAACTGTATGTCGACGGAAAGAAAGTGAGCGACGATGTGCTTGTGCCCGGACAGACCGACTATGCTCATCGCAACGATATCGAGATTACCCGAGTTGCCATCGACAATGAGTTTACGGGCTACCGCCAACTCTATCTTGGCTACGACCTCACGCCCTTCCTTTCTCTTGGACGCCATGCTCTGGATGTGTGGCTTGGGAACGGTTTCTTCAATTCCGCGAACGGCTTCGCCATGCCTTACGGCAAACCGCGTCTCATCGCCCAGTTGATGTTGACCTTTGCCGACGGCTCTTCGCAAATCATCCCTACCGACACTTCTTGGTTTGCAAAACGAAGCGGCATTACGCAGAACAGCATTTTTGGCGGCGAGGTCTTCGATGCAAGGATTCAAGATGTGGATTGGCAGCCGGCCCTCCTTCGCGAAGCCCCCGACGGAACGCTCGAGCCCCAAATGTCGCCAGCCGACAAGGTCTGCGAAACCCTTGTTCCAAAGAGGATAGAGCGCCTTGAAGACAAAAGTTGGCGAGTTGACTTCGGCGAGGAAATTTCGGGCTGGGTTCATCTGAAGGACATCCAGGGCCAGGCAGGGCAGCGAATAGAAATCAAGTACCTTTCCGAATCGCCAAACGGCGAGAATGTTTATATCATGAAGGGCGGCGGAAGGGAGAACTACCATCCTCGCTTCACTTGGTTCGTTTTCCGTCAGGTTGAGATTCGAGGTCTTGATGACCTCCATGCCTCTCAGATTCAGGCCGAAGCCGTAAATACAGAACTCCGTCAAACGGGTTTCTTCGCATGCTCCGACACCTTGTTGACCAAGATTCATCGCATTTGGCGACGCACCCTTTTGGACAACGCTCATGGCTCTGTCATTAGCGATTGCCCTCATCGCGAACGCTCTGCTTACCTGGGCGACGGACAAGTGGCAGCCGAGATGGTGATGCGGACATTCGATGCCCGGGCTTTCTATCGGAAGTGGTTTGCCGATATGCGTTTGGCTCAAAATCCCCGGACAGGCTTTGTGCCCTTTGGAGCACCTTGGCAACCTGGTTGCGGAGGTGGTGTACCTTGGAGTGCGGCCATGATTTTGATGCCCTACGACTTCTATCAATGTTATGGAGACATTTCTGTCCTTAAGGAAAACTACCCCTCCATGCTTCGGCTCATGGATTATTTCGCAGGTTGGGTGAACGAGGACGGAACGATGGAACAACACTATCAGCCGCACAACGACATGACCTATTGGTGCAACCTTGGGGAGTGGTGTATTCCAACGGAATCACGTCCCTCGAATGCGCTCGTCCATACCTATTTTTATTGGCTTTGTGCAAAAAAGATGGCCTCGATTGCAAAGCTTTTGGGCGATAAGGAAGCGGAGCAACGTTTTGCCGCTTTGGAAGAGCGAACTCGCAAAGCTTTCCACCATCGCTTCTACGATACGGAGAACAAGACTTATGGTCCGGCTGGCTCCAACCTTTTTGCTTACGAGATGAAGCCCGAAGAGAGTATTGAGGAGGCCCTCCGCCAAGACTTGCAGGAGAGTCGGAATCATCTTTTCACAGGCATCTTCGGGACGAAGCTTTTCTTCAATGTCCTTGCCGATGCCGGACTTTCCGACCAAGCGCTCGAAGCTTTCCTTCAGCGCGATTTCCCTTCGTTTGGGCATTGGATAGAGCAGGGAGCCACCACGACTTGGGAACAATGGGATGGTGCCAATTCCCATTGCCATCCCATGTTTGGCGGAGGATTGACTTGGCTCTATTCTTGGTTGGGAGGCATCAGTTCCCCAGAGCCTCGACTCGTCAGGATTTCCCCTCATCTTTCCGAACGGATAACGTGGGTCGAGAGTTCGCAGGAAACTCCGTATGGCCTCGTTCATCTCCGTGCAGAATACCTTTCCGATGGCGGCATGAAAGTTTCCGCCGATATTCCTGTCGGTTGCAAGGCCGTCATCTCCAATCCCTCGAAACCGAACAAGCAACGGACTGTAGGCTCAGGGCATTGGGAACTTGAGATATAGGGGAATTGCATCATTAAGGTACAAAAAAAGAGCCTCGTTTTGAGGCTCTTTGCTTATTTCAATGTGAATTTGACTTTGCAGGGAAGACGGTCGCTTGAATCGCCTGCCCAAGCAATGAACTCGCCCGGTTCGGCTTTCCATCCGTCGCTCGCTTCGTCCCAGAACGAGAGGGCTCGCTTGTCGGTTTTCAGGGTGATGGTCTTCGTTTCGCCCGGCTTCAAGTTGACTTTCTGGAAGGCTTTCAACTCTTTGACGGGACGGTCCACACTGCATTTCTGGTCAGTTATGTAAAGCTGAACCACGTCGCTACCTTCCACACTTCCCGTATTGGTTACGTCCACGGTAAATGTCATGTTTCCGTCGGTCGTGACGGGGCTCAAGACCTTCAGGTTGCTGACCTTGAAAGTCGTGTAGCTGAGTCCATGACCAAAGGCGAAAGTGGGCTTCAGTTTCTGCTTGTCCGTCCAACGATAGCCGACATAAATGCCTTCCTTGTATTCCTCGTCGATAATCTTTTTGCCTTCGCGCCAAATGCCTGGGAAAGCACTTTCGCCAAAGCTGTGAGCACCCACTTGGTTGAGGTTTTCGTACCAAGTGAAAGGCAGATGGCCGCTTGGATTGGTTTTGCCGAGAAGCATGTCTGCCAGTCCGATGCCTGCTTCGCTACCGAGGAACCAGCCTTGGACAATGGCAGGAACTTGTTTGCGCCAAGGCATACAAACCGCATTGCCACTGATATTGACGTAGACAGTCTGCTTGTTGACGGCAGCAAGGGCTGTGATGAGTTTGTCCTGGTTGTAGGGCAAGTCCATCGTCTTGCGGTCGTGACCCTCGCAGTCCTGGTAATCGCTCTTGTTCAAACCACCGAAAATGATGACATAATCTGCCGTCTTTGCCTTTTCGACTGCTTCTGCAATCAGGACTTCGGGAGCGCGGTCGTCCTTGAGGTCCTGACCCGTCGTGACGCCATTGTAGTTGCCGCTCACGTCACCCACATATCCTCTTGCATATTCAACATCGCAAATGCCTTTCAAACGCATCTGCAAGCCTTGGAGAGGACTGATTTCGTGCTGAGCCTTGAGCGAGCTAGAACCTCCGCCAACAGTCATCATCTTGATGGCATTCTCGCCCACGACAAGAATCTTCTTGCCTTCGGGCTTGATGGGCAACACATTTCCGTCATTCTTCAGGAGCACAATGCCCTCAGCCGCAACCTTTTGAGCCACTTCGTAATGGCTCTCGCTGCAAAGGAATCCGTATGGCCTTTGCTTGTTCATCGTGGTCCGGAAGAAGAGTCGAAGCACTCGGCGGACCTTTTCGTCGAGTTCCTTCGTGGTGTATCTGCCCTCGACAATCGCTTTCTGGTAACGCTTCGAGAGGAAGTATTGGTCGTAGGCATTCGTGGCGCCCATCGTCAGGCCGTCCGTCCAAGTGCCGAACTCCATGTCGAGCCCGTTCTTGACAGCTTGGTCGAAGTCGTGCACACCGCCCCAATCGCTTACCAGCACGCCGTCGAACCCCCAATCTTTTTTCAGTATCTTGTTGAGAGTGTATTGGTTATGGCAGTTGTGCTCGTCCTTGTAGAGGTTGTATGCACCCATCACGCCCCAAGCCTTTCCTTCCTTCACGGCTGCCTCGAAGCCCGGCAGATAGATTTCGTGGAGGGCACGGTCACTGATAATGACGTTGACTTGATGGCGGTATTCCTCGTCGTTATTGAGGCAATAGTGCTTCACGCAACTTGCCACACCGCAGCTCTGGAGGCCTTGAACATAAGGCACAACCATTCTTGATGTGAGGTAGGGGTCTTCGCCCATGTACTCGAAGTTGCGCCCTCCCAGAGGGGTGCGGTAGATGTTCACGCCAGGTCCCAGTATCATGCCTTTGCCACGATACAGAGCCTCTTCGCCCAGGGCATGACCATAGGCCCTTGCCGCTTCGGGGTTCCAAGATGCCGCCAGACAGGTCAGGGCGGGGAAAGCCACGCACGAGTCGTTGGTCTGGCCAGCCTGCTCCCATTCGTCCCAAAGCACATCGGGGCGAACGCCATGAGGTCCGTCGTCGGTCCAGAAGTCGGGCATGCCGAGACGCTTCACGCCTGCGCTCGAGAATTTGCTTTGTGCATGAATGACATCAATCTTTTCGGCGAGCGTCATGCGCTTCAGGGCGTCCTCCACTCGTGTTTCGATGTCCTTCGTCGGGTCAAGGTAAACAGGGGTTTGGGCCTGAAGGAAGATGGATGTAAGAAGTAATAGGAAAGAGGTTAGGTACTTCATCTTTTTTGTTTTCTTAATGTCTTATTCTCTGATTATCTCAACCTTTGTGCCGCGAAGCAAATCGGCTACGGGCATGCGTTTCTTGCCTGCAATCTGCACTTCGTCCAGGCTGAGATTGCCTCCTGGCAGGTCAACTTGCAGAGGGCCGGAGCCTTTCGAGGCCTTGTAGACCTTCATCTCCGTCTCTTTGCCGTTTGCGATGACCCTTGTCCAAGCGGCAGGGTAGGGGCTGAGACCGCGAATGAAGTTGTAGGCGCTCTCCAGGTTGTGCTCTTGCCATCGGATTTGGCATGTTTCCTTGAAGATTTTCGGAGCTGGCCGGAGAGGCTCGTCCGTCATGAACTGGCTTTGGTCGACGGCTTTTGCCTGACCGCTTTCGATGAGTCGGACCGTTTTGATGACGAGTTCAGCCCCTTGCATCATGAGTTTGTCGTGCACGTCTTCGGCACAATCGTCCTCGCTGATTGGGGTTCGTTCCTGCAGGATGATGCGCCCCGTATCAATCTGTTCGTCGAGGAAGAAAGTCGTGATGCCCGTCTCTTTGTCGCCGTTGATGATGGCCCAATTGATGGGGGCTGCGCCTCGATATTGAGGGAGCAAAGCGGCATGCAGGTTGAAAGTGCCCAGTGGGGGCAGAGACCACACCACTTCGGGCAGCATTCGGAAGGCCACCACTATCTGCAGGTCGGGTTTCAGGGCCTTGAGCTCTTCGAGGAAAGCCTCGTCGCGAAGTTTCTCGGGCTGGAGGACAGGAATGCCTTTCTCGAGGGCAAACTTCTTGACGGGACTGCTTTGCAGGACATCGTGATGCCTGCCGATTGCTTTGTCAGGCATTGTGACGACGCCCACCACATTGCAGCCCTCTTCGATTAGGCGTTTCAGGCTTTGCACGGCAAAGTCGGGAGTGCCCATGAAGACGATGCGGACCCCCTCTAGCTCCCCCTGTAATGGGGAGGATAAATGCTCATTCTTCACTCTTAATTCTTAATTCTTGACTTTGTCCAGACTGCTCTCGCAGCCCTCATTTTCAATTTTTAATTTTCAATTTTCAATTTTTAATTTCCCTGACGTAGATGTTCCTGAAGTAGCAACGGCTGCCGTGAGCCTGCATCTCAATCTGGTCCTTGGGGAAGATGGGCTGTTTGCGGTCCCAATAGTTCTCGAGGACCACGTCGTCCACCACTTTGACGCCATTCAGCCAGACCGTCACTTTCTCGCCCTTCATGATGATGCGGAAGGTGTTCCATTCGCCCAACTTGTTGTCCTCCACGCTGGTTGGAGTGGAGCGGTTCTTCTGGTTGTTGTAGAGACCGCCAGAGCCCACCTGCGCTCCGACATTTGTGCGACGGATGTCCCAAATCTGCACTTGTGGCGCACCTCTCAGATAAACGCCTGCATCGGGCTCCTTGCCGTTCGGATCGAGGCGCCAGTCCACGAGAAGTTCGAAGTCGGCATAGTCCTTCACCGTGCAGATGTTGTCCCATCCGTGACCGATGTAGACCAGCTCGCCATTCTCCACGATCCAGTCCTTCTTCATCAGTTCGTCGGCCTTTGCCTGAGCCAGGGCAAGTTCTTCCTTGCTCATCTTGGCGCGTTTAATCGGGTTCTCCACGAGGCCTTTCCATCCCTCCAGGTCCTTTCCGTTGAAGAGGCAGACGAATCCCTCCTCGTCCGGATTGGCGGCCTTGAGCCAGTTCTTTGCCTTGTTCCTCTGCTTGAAGCTGAGCATAGGCAGTATGGCCGTGAGCGTTTGGCGCGTGTCAGTGCCGTTGTATTCAGGATGATTTCCGAGGATTGTCCAGACCGTCTGGGCGGCGGTATAGGCCGTCTCTTCGTATTGGAGCTGCGAAGTGGCGAAGGTCAGAGCCTGATAGGTTCCCGTGTTAGCCATGAGCGTCAGGACTGCATTGCGCTCTTCCGTATCGCTTGTCTGCTCGAAGATGTGGCGCAGGTAGAGCACCTGATTCTCTGGCGTGAGCGTCTGTGCCGAGAGGGTAGGGCACAAGACAAAGAAGGCCGACATCATGATGCCGGCCAACTTATGGAGCATGTTTATTCTTCGCATAGTTCAGTCAGAATGCCGCAAGTGCTCTTTGGATGGAGGAAAGCGATGTGGAGGCCGTCAGCGCCCTTTCTGGGAGCCTTGTCGATGAGGCGGATGCCCTTCTCGTCGCACATGGCGAGGGCTTCGCTCACGCCGTCTTCCACCTTGAAGGCCACGTGGTGAACGCCACGGCCGCCGTTGTCCAGGTACTTCTGGACGGTGCTTTCGGGGCAAGTCGGCTCCAGGAGTTCGAGCTTCACTTCACCCACCTTGAGGAAAGCGGTCTTCACCTTTTGGTCTTCTACAACTTCTGTTTTGTAAACCTCCAGTCCGAGAACGTCCTGGAAATAGGGCAGCACCTCGTCAATACTCTGTACGGCGATGCCCAGATGCTCAATGCGTGAAATCTTCATAATGTGATGTTGTTTAAATAGGTTTGTAGTCAAATGTGGTGCAAAGATAATGATTTTTACGCGAACGGCAAAGCGAATCGAATCTTTTTTGCAGACAACACATAAAAATTCATGGTTTCATTTTCCCAATGCAATGCTTTTTTTGCTATAACTCACAAATCAATGTCGTATTCATGGTTGCTCCGGGCGTAAATTTTATTGTGGTTTTCGGAGGGGTAAAATTCAAAGAATTTTAACGGCTCATTTTAAGGCACCGTAGAGCGCAAGTTTTTGCCTCGGAGGTATGAATGTACGTCGAAGACATTTGAAGCGATTCTGGGGCAAAAGAGAGGGGTTTTTCGGGGGTTCTGGATTTCGTGCCAAGACGGGCAATTCTTCCAGGCATGAAAAAGAGTCGATTTTCCGTGTTTTCCACAAATGCAACAAAAGCAACAAATGCAACACCAGTTTTTGAGAGAAGAAAGGGTGCATTTATATATATTATAATTGAATAAGTGTAATTATTGATATAATATAATTATATATGCACGATGCACCTTGTCTCTTTTTCGCTTGTTGCTTTTGTTGCTTTTGTTGACTTTACCAGCCGATGCCGTATTGCTGGCAAATCCAATCGGCTGCTCGGGCGTAAATTTTATTGTGGTTTTCGGAGATGGTAAAATTCAAAGAATTTTAACGGCTCGTTTTAAGGCACCGTAGAGCGCAAGTTTTTGCCTCGGTGGTATAAATGTACGTCGGAGACATTTGAAGCGATTCTGGGGCAAATTAGAGGGGTTTCTCGGGGGTTCTGGATTTTGTGCCAAGACAGGCAATTCTTTTGAAGTGCAAAGGAATGGCAAGACTAAGCAGGGCAAATGTAAAATGTTGCATGTATCGGCAACATTTAAAAGGGACTATACCCTAGAATTATTCTTCAATATTATCTATAGATAATATTGACCATAGACACCAGGGGGTACAGTCTGTGTTTTTTGTTGCACAACTATGCAACATTTAACATTCTGTCCATCACACACCCGTCAAAAAACACCATCCTCACAGTCGAAAATCACACTTTTCTCTGCGCAAAATGAACTTTTTCAGTGCGAAATCACACTTTTTCCGCTTAAAAATCACAAAAACATCACACCAGATAATTGCCAACGTCACACTAGTAAATCGCAATCGTCACACGTCAAAATGGTAATCGTCAAACTAGCTTATGAGCTTCTTGCGCTCCGTAGGTCAGCCTTTAACCGCTTTTACAACTCCACGAGGATGCGGGCGTTTATCATGCGGCCTGTCAGGTAGTTGGGGACGGCGTACTGATGGTTCGAGATGTCCGTTATCCAGTAGTAGCTGCTGACGTTGTCGAGGCCGAAGATGTTGAAGCAGTCCAGGCCTAACCAAATGTTCCTCAGGTACTTGCAGCGGCGCAGGTGACGGTCCTCGTTGTCGATGAGTCGGTAGTTCATGCCGACGTCGAATCGCCTGTAGGCAGGGGCTCGGAAGGCATTGCGCTCCAGTCCTGTATGGGGCGGGCCGAAGGGAAGTCCGTCGGCAAAGGTGGCCTTGAGGTTCATCTTCCAGCGCGTGGTATTGGGGAAGTAGTCTGTGAAGAAGAGGTTGATGTTGTAGCGCTGGTCGGTGGGCTGCGGTATCTTCTGTCCGTTCAGGTTCATCGAGGCTTTCATCAGGCCGAAACTGATCCACGAGTCTGTGCCTGGGACGAACTCTCCGTAGAGCTTGAAGTCGGTTCCAACTACGTAACCGGTTGCGCAGTTGTTGCCGTAATAGACGATTTTCAGGTTGTCGACGTTGTAGGGGTTGAGTTTCCATTGCGCCTTGTAGTAGGCCTCGGTGGTGAACTTGAAGGGTCGGTTCGCTATCTTGAACTTGTACTCCATTCCGGCCACCACTTGGAACGAGCGCTGCGACTTGATGTTCTGGTTGAGCTGGACGGTGGTGTTGCCGGCCAGGGTGATGGTGTCGCGCAGTTCCTTGTAGAAGGGGCGCTGGTTGTAGAGTCCCAGGGCAAGGCGGAACGTGAAGTTGTCGTTGGCCGCAGGCACGAAGCCGAGGCTTGCACGAGGGCTGATGAGCCACTCCTTGTTCCAGCTCCAATAGCTGAGGCGAAGGCCGTAGTTGAAGCTGAGGATGCCCAGACTGCTTTCCCTTCGCCAGGTGTCTTGGGCGTACATCTCGAGCTGGTTGGAATTGATGGAGTTGGCGGCTCGCATGTTGTAGATGACATGCAGGTCGTTTCCTGTGTGGGGGACGGAGTAGCCGCTACTGTCGCGATACTCCCACTCGTTCGAGTTCTCGCGCACCTTCTCGTGTTTCCAGCCGATGCCTGCATGCATCTGATGGGTGCCGAGCTTGAGGTCGTAGGCGAGCTTCATGCTCTGGACGGAACTGTAGAGGAAGTTGCGGGCATGCTCCATATAGGAACCCACGCCCAACTGCTCGTCGCCGTTCAACTCGTTCAGCCAGTACTGGCCCTGGATGTCGTAGGTCTCCTTCTCGCGATTGCTGAAGAGGGATGTGGTGAGGCTGAGCGCGCCCTTGCCAAGCATGCGGGCTGCACGGACGGTTCCGAAGAGCGTCTGGAACTGGTCCTCCTCCTTGCCGTCGAAATAGACCTTGAAGCTCTTCACGTCCTCCAGCGTTCCGAACTTGGTCTCGCGGTCGGCAGGCTTGAAGTTGTAGTTGTTCCGATTGATATAGACAATGGCGTCGAAGGCCCAGTTCTTTGTGGGGGCCCAGCGGAGGTAGGCCTGGTAGTCGAGGAAGTTGGGCTTGTACTCGCCCTTCGTCTCGAGGCTGCCCAGCATGTACTGGTTGGTCTTGTAGCGCAGACCGTTGGAGAAGGAGAACTTCTTCTTGCCGTAACCCACATAGACATTGGCGCCAAGCAGACTGGCGGCCACTGAGGCTTCGAGCCTCTCGGGGTGGGCATAGGTGATGTCGAGCACGCTCGACATCTTGTCGCCATACTTCGCCTCGAATCCGCCTGCAGAGAAGTTGATTTTCTCCACCATATCACTGTTGATGACGGAAAGTCCCTCCTGTTGCCCACTGCTGATGAGCATCGGCCTGTAAACCTCCACACCGTTGATGTAGACGCAGTTCTCGTCGAACGAGCCGCCACGGACATTGTACTGGCTGGAGAGCTCGTTGTGGGTGCTGACGCCAGCCTGGGTGGCCACAAGCTCCTCGACTGCATTTCCGCTCGTGGAGGGCATTCGCTTCAGGTCTTTCCTGTTGAGCTCCTGCATCGAACCCATCTGCCTTCTGGTCTCGGCCACAGTGACTTCCGAGAGTTCCTTCCCGCTCTCTCGCATCACGATGTTGAGCGTCAGGTTTCCCTTGGGTTTCTTCAGGACACGCTTGCGCGTCTCGTAGCCAATCATGCTGTAAACGACCACCACACTGTCGGCAGTGGAGAAGGAGAGCCTGTATTGTCCGTCGAGCGAAGCAGTTGTGCCGAAGGGCTGGCCCTCGATGCGGACCTGACACAAAGACACAGGGTCGTTACTGTCGTCCACAACCCTTCCCTTCAGGTGCACCTTGGCGGTGTCCACCTGCTGCTCTTCCTCCTGAGCAGACACGTTCATGATGCCCCAAAAGAGAGGCAAAAGAAGCAATAAGAAACGTTTCATCTTATATAATAACGTTAAAAGTCGTGATTTATTGTGTATAACATTGAACATTGAACATTGACCATTGAAAAATTATTTGTACCTTTGCAGCGAAAAAGATAAAGGATTCAATATTCAATGTTCAATATTCAATGAAATTTAGCGAATTGATCAAGTTGCGTCGCAGTCACAGAAGCTTTACGGAAGAGCTCCTGAGCGGCGACGATGTGAAGCTGCTTCTTCGGGCCGGATTGATGGCTCCCAGCAGTAAAGGACTGCACAGTTACGAGTTCATTGTGGTGGAGGACAAGCAGATGCTCGCAGCCTTGAGCCAGAGCAAAGCCGTGGGTAGCGACTTCCTTTCGGGAGCGCCTCTGGCTATCGTGGTGCTTGCCGACCCCAGAATCAGCGACGTTTGGATAGAAGACGCCTCAGTCGCTGCGATGAACATCCTGCTTCAAGCCGAAGACCTCGGGCTGGGTGCCTGCTGGATTCAGCTGCGCGACCGTCAGGATGCGGAAGGCCGTCCGACTGAAGAAATTGTGAAGTCCCTGCTCGCCATTCCAGATGAGATGCGGGCCGTCTGCATGATTGCCGTCGGACACAAAGGCATGGAACGCAAGCCGCAGAACGAAGACCGACTGAAATGGGAACGCGTTCATATCGGACAGTACTAATCGGAGCCGGCAATGTGGCCAGTTTCCTGAAGGCCAGCATCAAGTCGCCCTTCCTGCTGACTTGTGTCGGGGGACGCCAAAGAGAGTGTCCCATTCCGAAGGATGCCGACCTCTACATCATTGCTGTAAGTGACAGGTCGATAAGTTCTGTTAGTCAGGAACTTAAGGATGTCGATGGACTCGTCGTCCATACGGCTGGAAGCGTGGCTATGGATGTGCTTTCCTCGAAGAGAAGAGGCGTGTTCTACCCCCTCCAGACGCTCTCCAAGAAGCGCCCGATTCCTGCCTCTCGCGTACCTTTTTACATTGAGGCATCACGAGAAAATGACCTCGAATTGCTCCGATTGCTTGCCGAAAGCATGGGGAGCAAGGCCGAGCAGATGGACAGCCAGCGCAGGAAATACCTTCACCTAGCAGCCGTATTCTGCTGCAATTTCGTGAATCGGCTCTACGGCATTACCGCCGACCTGCTCGAAGCGCACAATATCCCCTTCTCGGCTATGCTGCCAATCATTCACGAAACGGCGGACAAGGTGGACGAGCTCATGCCCAGCGAAGCCCAAACAGGGCCTGCAGTCCGATGGGATGAGGAGGTGATGGCTCAGCAAATGTCACTCCTCGATGACGAGCAAAAGCTTCTCTATCAACTACTTAGCAAAAGCATACACGATGATAAACTACGATCTGAAGAAGATAAAGGCACTCGCCTTTGATGTGGATGGCGTCCTGAGCACGGAAAATGTGCGCATCGACGTGAATGGGGAACTGCTCCGAACGGCCAATACGAAAGACGGATATGCACTCCGATTGGCTGCCATGAGCGGACTTCATGTCGCCGTCATAACGGGGGCTCGCGAGTCGTCCATCCTGGCCAGATACGAGGCAATCGGCATCCACGATGTGTTCCTGGGCAGTTCCATCAAGACGGAGAAACTCCAACAATTGCTCGAGAAATACAACCTCACAAGGGAGGAAGTCCTTTATATGGGGGATGATATTCCAGATTACGAGGTGATGAAGCAGGTCGGATTGCCTTGCTGCCCCAAAGACGCCGCTCCGGAAATACGCGAAATCAGTGTTTATGTCAGTCACAAAGAAGGTGGTTGCGGCTGTGTTCGCGATGTGATAGAGCAAGTCCTCAAGGCTCAAGGGAAATGGATGGCTGACAAAAAAGCATTTAGCTGGTAACTATGAACTTTGGACTATGAATTATGAACTATAAGATTGTCTTAGCAAGCAATTCTCCTCGACGCAAGGAACTCCTCGCTGGACTTGGTCTCGACTATGAAGTCCGCACACTTCAGGGCCTCGATGAAAGTTATCCTGAAGGCCTTTCGATGGAGGAGATTCCTCAATATATCAGCCGAAAGAAGGCAGCGGCTTACACTCTTCAGCCCGACGAACTGCTCATCACGGCCGATACCATCGTGTACCTCGAAGGCGAAGTCCTTGGCAAACCAGCCGATGAGACTGAGGCAAAGGAGATGCTCAGGAAGCTTTCAGGCAAGACGCACCAAGTCGTGACGGGGGTTACACTCTCCACAACCGAGATGCTTCACTCGTTTGCCTGCGTCTCGCAAGTCACTTTCGCCCAGCTCTCGGAAGCCGAAATCGACCATTATGTCACGCACTATCACCCTCTTGACAAGGCCGGAGCATACGGCATTCAGGAGTGGATAGGCTATATTGGCGTGACGTCCCTGGAAGGTTCCTACTTCAACGTGATGGGCCTTCCCGTTCAAAGACTCTATTCCGAAATGAAAAAACTCAATCTGATATGAACCGCAAATACCTTTTCCTCTGCCTCTTGATGGCAATTCTCTATTCATGCTCGAAGAACGACTACAGTTCCTATTGTCCTACTTGGCTTGGATTCACCTATAAGACAGGCAGTTATCCCAATTACACTCCAGGCAATCCCCGTAGTGTTGTCCTGACTCCTGGCGACTCTGTCCACCTCACGGCACATCAGGACAAGAAGGGACACCTCATCAATGCCACTTATTATACGTGGACCGTCTGTTATGACACGCTCAACACGACTGGCGAAAGGGTTCATGCCAGAAAGTCTTATAGCAAGCATACGAACTACGACGGCTATGCAGATGGAAGCGACGATCCCGTTTGTCACCTTCTCCTGCCTGCAAATGCTCTCCCTACGGAATATGGAAAGCCAGACACCATCCAGTTTGTAGCCCGTTTCAGTTATAGCGGACAGGGTGTTACCATCGAGACTGGAAACATCATCAACAACACTTCCTACAATGGTCGTATCACACCCCAAAGTGGTCCTACAGGAGGCGGAGCTGCAGGCAATTTCTACTTCGACGTGTCTATCTGAAAACGTGGCGTAGTTAAAATGCAAACGTGACACTATACGATTGCAATCATCTAGTGTGACGATTGGCTTTTACTAGTGTGACGTTTCGGATTTACTAGTGTGACGATTTGGGTTATGCCTCGAGTACCAATCCGTCGTAGGCATAGTGGAAGCCTTGGGGAAGTTTCTGTTCCTCCACTTCATAAAGGCCGACTTGGTGGCACATGTGTATGAAGTAGGTCGGAATGTCGCCCAAACTTCGGCTGAACTCAATGGCGTGCTCGACGGTTTGGTGCGTCTTGTGAGGTGTGTGACGCAAGGCTCCGATAATCAGCAACTTGATGCCCTCGAGCAGGGGGAGTGACGAGTCGAACAGTTCGGTCATATCCGTCAGGTAAGCCACATCGCCAATCCTGTATCCCATGATGGGCAACTCGCCATGCATGACTCGGATGGCCGTCACTTCAAGCTCGCCGAATTGCATCTTGTCACCCTCCTTTATCTCGTGCAAATCCAGCTTGGGAATACCTGGATAAGTGTGTCGAACCAAACAATAGGGAAGCCTTTGACGCAAGTGACGACAGGCATAGTCGTCGGCAAAAAGGGGAAGGTCGTGCTCGAATGTAAAGGGACGAAGGTCGTCGATGCCCCCAACGTGGTCGTAATGCTCGTGAGTGATGAGGACGGCATCAAGCGGTTTCGTCATCTTGATGCGGAGCATTTGTTCGCGAAAGTCAGGTCCGCAGTCGACGAGGAGCCTTGTGTCGCCTTCCTCGAAGAGTGCAGAAGCACGAAGACGCCTGTCGCGAGGGTCGCTACTGGTGCAAACCTCGCACCCACAGCCGATTTGCGGCACGCCGATGCTTGTGCCTGTTCCAAGGAAAGTTATCTTCATATAAAGTTGACTTCTGGCTCCAAATTGATGCCGAAACGCTCCTTGACGTCCTTTTTGATAGCTTCGCAAAGCCTTTGTATATCGCTTCCAGAGGCTCCGCCCTTGTTGACGAGGACCAAAGCCTGACGGTCGTGGACGGCAGCAGGACCGAGACTCTTGCCCTTCCAGCCTGCCTGTTCAATCAGCCAACCTGCCGCCAACTTGATTTTCCCCTCGTCGGCAGGGTAGTGGGGCATTGTCGGATAATCCGAAAGAAGGCGTTCTGCCTGCTCCTTGGAAACGACAGGATTCTTGAAGAAACTGCCTGCATTGCCTTGCTCCTTAGGGTCTGGAAGCTTGGCTCTGCGGATGTCTATGATGATTTGGCGCAACTGCTCTGCCGTCAAGGTGTCCTTCGTCAGTCCCTTCTCCTCGACAGCCTTCACGAGGCCTCCGTATTGGAGCTTCGGCTCGAAGTGTTTTTTGAGGCGGAACGTAACACGGGTGATGGCATATTGGCCCCACAACTCGCTCTTGAAGATGCTCTGTCTGTAGCCGTACTGGCAGTCCTTCTGCTTCCAGAAACGTGTTGAGCCGTCCTTCAGGCTGATGCCTTTCACCTCCTCAATCACGTCCTGAGCCTCCACGCCATAAGCTCCGATGTTCTGTACGGCTGCCGCTCCAATCTGACCAGGAATGAGTGAAAGGTTCTCCATTCCGTACCAACCATTCGTGATGGCTTGGGCTATGAACTCATCGCACACTTCGCCAGATCCGACTTCCACAAGCACATCGTCCTCCGTCTCTTGCTTGATGGTAAATCCCTTAATGTTTGATTTTAATATGATGCCATTATAGTCGCTAAGAAACAAAAGGTTACTGCCCTGACCTATATGCAGAAGAGGAAGCCCTTCGTATTGCTTGTGAATACGAGCGAGTGCCTCCAGAAGTGCCTCTTCCGAGTCGTATGTGATGACTTCTCGAGCCTCTGCCTCTATGCCGAAAGTGTTCTCAATTCTCATATTTTGTAAGTCGCCAACCATTTCGCTCTTTAGTGAATGTGAAGACCTCTTGCAAGCCGTTCGAGAGGCCACTCTTTCTCAGCACGATTCTATGCCCTCCATAGCTTTGTCCCTTGCGGATGTTGCTGATGATGCCGCTTGGAACTTCAGGACAGAACGTCTGCCATTGGTCGGCGTCAATAATGCCGTCGACGCTTTCGTCATCCTCTTCCGAATCGTGGATGCTGATTCGAAGCGGGTCGGCAATGGATTGGTTCTGGAAGATGCTGTCTGTGCAGAAGTGAGCATAGAAGCTGAGGAAGTCGCTGAGGTCATCGTCGTCGAAGGTTGCCTCGCGAATGGCATCGAGCCTCCAATGCCCTTCTTCGCGAAGGAAACGGAAGTTGCGAATCGTTCCGTCGTTGAGATTGATGCGCTGCAGGTTGACGATGGAGTCCTCTTCCAGTTCCTCTTCATCCTCTTCGTACATTTGCGTGGCACTTCCATAGAGCGTAGTGAAGTATTCGCCAGAAAGGAAACTGAATTCGAACTCAGGGTTGAAGTCCTCGAGCAACTCGGTAGGACGCTCGGAATGCTCCAAAGGCAAGGGGTTTGCAGTACGTTCCTGTCGCAAGGTGTGGCTGTGAAGATAGGCGAAAAGGAAGTCGTTGAAGAAGCCGTCGAACTGAGGCGTCTTCTCCTCCATAAGCCCAAGCTCCTCTTCCTCCTTCATCAACGTATCGACAGGAATAGTGTCCAAGAGAAGCATGTCTGCCTCGTCCTGACTCGAGTCGCTGCCTTTTTCGCCACACGAAAGCAGTGTCGCAACCATAGCGGCAACGGCAAGCACAATTCCCTTACACTTAATGCTCATTCTGCAACCTAACGACTAAAAATCGTGCAAAAGTACAAAGAATTCTTCATTCTTCATTCTTCATTCTTCGTTTTTTTGTATCTTTGCACGCGAAAACGGAAATAAAGGCTATTTATGTTACAGAAAATAGAACAATTGATGCAGGAAATCTCTGCACTTCAAGCAAAGAATGCACAGGAGGCAGAAGCCTTGCGAATCAAGTACTTGAGCAAGAAAGGCGAGATTTCGCAGTTGATGAACGACTTTAGGAGTGTTCCTGCCGAACTGAAGAAAGAGGTCGGCATGAAGATTAACGAGTTGAAGAACTTCGCTCAGGAAAAGATAAACGCCCTGAAGGAGTGTGCTGGAGAAGGTTCTGCTGCAGGTGCTTCGTCTATCGACCTCACTCGCACACCTTATCCCATTACCCTCGGCTCTCGTCATCCCCTGACTATTGTCAAGAATGAAATCGTCGACATCTTCAGCCGCCTTGGTTTCACCCTGGCAGAAGGCCCTGAGGTGGAGGACGACTGGCACGTTTACAGCAGCTTGAACTTTGCTGACGACCATCCAGCTCGCGATATGCAGGACACGTTCTTCGTGGAGTCGCATCCCGACATCATCCTTCGCTCGCACACCAGCAGCGTGCAGTCTCGTGTGATGGAAAAGACACAACCGCCCATCCGCATACTTTGCCCTGGCCGTGTTTATCGCAACGAAGCCGTGAGTGCACGTGCCCATTGCTTCTTCCATCAGATTGAAGGCCTGTATGTCGACAAGAATGTCAGCTTCACAGACCTCAAGCAGGTGCTCCTCCTCTTTGCCCAAGAGCTCTTCGGACCTGAGACAAAGATACGTCTCCGCCCAAGCTACTTCCCCTTCACGGAACCCTCTGCCGAGATGGACGTCAGCTGTTCTATCTGTGGAGGCAAGGGCTGTTCGATGTGCAAGGGCAGCGGTTGGCTCGAGATACTTGGCTGCGGAATGGTAGATCCTGCAGTGCTCGACGCAAACGGCATCGATAGCAGCATCTACACAGGCTACGCTTTCGGCATGGGCATCGAGCGCATCACGAACCTGAAGTACCAGGTGAAGGACCTCCGCATGTTCTCCGAGAACGATGTCCGCTTCCTCGACGAGTTCACCAGCGCAAGGTAATACACATTATTACATATACATGATATGGTGAGAGCCCAAGGCTGTACCTTCGGGCTCTCACCGTATTAATGCTCGTGTTCCTCAAGGTCAACATGCTGAGGAGCGTTTTCTTAGTGGTGACTCCTCACGTGTCGTTCGTTGCTGTCGTTAAGGTTGGAGTTCAGACATCCCTGTCTATAATGAACTTACCTACGTTTGCCTTACGCAATTGCTTTGAGAACTTCCGCTTCTCTGCCCTTGTCATCTTGCCGCTGACAATAAGCTCATCGATGCTAAACCCAGAGAGCCATTCGGGCAGTACGACTTCATTTGGGTAACTGAGGCTTAGCTTCTTGACCTTGATCTGCTGTGTCTTTTCCTGTACTTCAGAAGGAGTTATCGTGTTTTCCTTCTTGCTTCTGACGGTAAGGGCAAGGTTGCCATCAAGTGCGAAAAAGATACTAAGGTACTCGATGCCTTTTATCTTGGCAAGAGCCTTGAACATATTCTCACTTCCCCTTGTTGAGCCATGGATGTTCAGGTGGTCGATGTCGATTCGGTCGAACCATTCCGGCAGCACGATGTCATCGGTGAAAGTGAGGCTCAGGCCTTTGATGTGCGGCAGTTTGGCAAGCATCTCGGGCACTTCCTTCACTTTGATGTCAATGGTTCCCTTGCTCTTTTTCTGAAGGCTGGCCAGCAATTCCTCGTCAGTCTCAGCTCTTCGCAGCAGCCAACCTATCTTCGGAGTAAGCGTATTCGTGAGCGTGTCTTCCTCTTCCCCAATGAAGCCCGCCATGAGTTCCAATGGCATTTCGCTTATGACGGCACTCGTCTGCGGGTCTGTCATACGGTACTTCAGGCCGACATAAAAGCGCTCGGACGGCATTTCCTTCAGGTGCGAAACGCTGTCCGGCGTTTGTCCGTTCTCGTCAGGAAAGAGCTTCAGCAGCCATCCGTCAATTCGGGTTGGCCTTTCACTGCTGCATCCGCCGCCTTTCAGCCTGTCCGTCGGCTCCTTCTTGACAATGCTTTGCCAGAATTCCTGATTGGGTTTGCCTTCGGAAGCAAGTATGAACTGAGCCAAGATAGGCTCGATGTCTCGCGTCCAATCAGCAAGTCCGTAGCCGGCAAGCTTGCGTGTCTTGTCGAGAACGCTTTGCCAGTCGGCAGGTGTTCCCTTTAATGTGATTGATGGAATGCCGCAGGCGGCATAATAAACCATGTATCGGAAGTACGACTTCACACTTTCCATCAACGTTATCTGCGAGGCGATTCGCTCGGCAGGCAATGTCGTAGAGAAGTCAGACGTGAGCGTCGTGGCAATGTCGTCCTTTGTGTATTTCGCTATCCCCGATGCGAAGTCGCCGACAAGCTTCTTGCAGTCGGCCTCGCCCGAAAGTAGGTCAAGCTCCGATTCTATCGCCAAGTCCATCTTTCCTTCATGGCTCACCAGCTTCGGACGCAGTTCTTCGCTGTGCGCATCAACGTATCTGGCAAAGCCTTGGCTGATGAGCAACCAAATCATATCTGGGGAGAGTACCAGCGACTGGTGCTTCTTGTATGCCCGCAGCACGCATTGGAAGAAGGCATCCTTCTCGCCGCCTCTCATGTTCTTTGCTTCCGCAAAGCTCGATGCATAGATTTTATAATAGTCATCATTATGGATGGTCTTGTCTTTGCCCAGAATGGCTTTGGCCAACTTCTCACCATCCATAAGGTACTTGAACGTGTCTTCAATGGGCTCCAAGCCTTCGTCAACCACAAACGTGATGCTACCATCAGTCTGATGAATAACTTTCCTTTCTTCTGCCCGACCTGCAACCTGGGCGAAAGCAAAGAGAAGAACTATGGCAACCCTCCTATACATTATTATATTAGTATATGTTACTGGACAGGAATCTTCGCGACTCTCCTTGCGTGGCGACCACCTTCGAAGTCTGTCTGGAAGTATTCGTCCATGATGGCATCTGCCTCCTCGTTCGTGATGAAGCGGCCAGGCATCACCAGCACATTGGCATCGTTGTGCAGTCGGGAGAGATGGGCTATCTCGGGTTTCCAGCATAGCGCGGCACGAATGCCTTGATGTTTGTTGAGCGTCATGCTGATGCCTTCTCCACTGCCGCAGATGGCAATGCCTTGCTCACATTCTCCTGCTTCCATTCCTTGAGCCAAAGCATGTCCGAAGTCAGGATAGTCGCAGCTCTCCTCGCTATAAGTTCCGTAGTCGTGAAACTCGATACTTTTCTCTGCGAGATATTCCTTTACGTGTTGCTTGAGCGGATATCCTGCGTGATCGCTTGCCAATCCAATCATATCTATAATTAAAAATTAAAAATTAAAAATTAAAAATTAAAAGTTAAAAATTAAAAGTTAAAAATTGATACTTTGGCTACTGATTGTCTTTAGTGCTTTTTACGATGGCTACTAATATGGAGATAATTTCTTTTATGTCTTTGTCGAGAGACATATAGATGTCATCTTCCAAATAATCACCATAGTGTAATAAATCTAACCAATATCGCGTCTCGTTGGCTTCTTTGAGAGCTATTGACATTTTATTGATGAAGTCGGCCTTGCTTTGAGCGAACTCTGCCTCTTTAACCATTGCGCCTACTGATGTTCCGCTACGTACCAATTGGTTCGACATATTGTATTCCTTTTTTTCCAGGAGATATTGGTATGCCTTAACCATTCGACGAGCAAAAGCATGAGTCTTTAATGCAATTTGGTTATCTTTCATCCTATGAATGTATCAATTTTTAATTTTTAATTTTTCATTGTTCATTTAATATGTTAATAGCTTGGTTATATACGTTCTCTGCTGTGAAGCCGAGCTTTTCGTCGAGCACTTTGTAGGGAGCGGAGAAGCCGAAGCTGTTGAGGCCCCAGACTGTGCTGCGCGGATCTGCTCCGATGAGGAAGCTTTGCAGGTTGACGGGCAGGCCGGCTGTGAGGCCGAAGACTTTTGCCCCTTCTGGCACTACGCTCTTCTGGTAAGCGACAGGCTGCTCGCGGAAGAGGCCTTCGCTGGGGACATCTACGATGCGAACTTTGTAGCCGTCCTGACGAAGGAGGCTTGCTCCTGCAACGAGGGTGCTGACTTCGGAACCTGTGGCAACCAGAACCACATCTGGATTCTCGTCGCTTCCAGCCACGATGTAGCCGCCCTTGCGAGCCTGTTCGTAGTCGTTGCCTTCAGGCAGATTCTCGATGTTCTGGCGGCTGAGGATGAGGGCTGTGGGCGTATCTGTGTTCTCCATCGCCATTGCCCAAGCCGTAGTGGTCTCCTTGGCATCGGCTGGCCTGAGGACAAGCACTGAGTTCTTGCCGCTGTGGTTCTTCAGTTTCTCCATCAGGCGGATTTGTGCTTCCTGCTCGACGGGTTCGTGCGTAGGACCGTCTTCGCCAACGCGGAAGGCGTCGTGCGTCCAGATGAACTTGACGGGCACTTGCATCAGGGCAGCCATGCGGATGGCGGGCTTCATGTAGTCGGAGAAGACGAAGAATGTTCCGCAAGCCGCTATTGCACCGCCATGGAGCATTATGCCGATGCAGCAACAAGCCATCGTAAGCTCTGCAACACCTGCCTGCAGGAAGTTTCCGCCGTAGTTGTCGCGGGAGATGACTGTCGCTCCTCCCTTGAGGAAACCGTCTGTCTTGTCGGAATTGCAGAGGTCGGCCGAGCTGACAATCATGTTGGGCACCTGTTTTGCGAGCAGGGCGAGGCAGGCGCTCGAGGCGTTGCGGGTGGCGTCATTCGGCTTTTGCTCGATGCTCTTCCAGTCTATCTGCGGCAGTTTGCCACAGAACCAGTCCTTCAGTTGGGTTGCTTTCTCGTTGTTCTGCTTTGCCCAAGCCTCTTCTTCTTCATGTCGGATGGCAGCAATGCCTTCCAGTTCCTTGAGACGGGCTTCATAGAGATCTGCCACTTCGGGGAAGATGACGAATGGTTCGTCGGGGTTGCCGCCAAGGTTTGTGATGGTGTTGCGGAAAGCGTCGCCGCCAAGAGGTGCTCCGTGCGTCTTGCAGTTGCGTTCGTAGCTGCTTCCGTCTTCCTTGCGCGCACCCTTGCCCATGATGCAATGGCCGATGATGAGCGTCGGTTTGCCCTCCACGGCTTTGGCTTTGTCGAGTGCCTGGCGAATCTGTTCCACATCGTTGCCGTTGATGTCGTAGACTTCCCAGCCGAGTGCGCGATATCTCATTGCCACGTCTTCACTTGTCACAACTTTCGTCTCGGTAGAGAGCTGGATGTCGTTGGAGTCGTAGAACATGATGAGGTTGTCGAGCCCCAGGTTGCCTGCGATTCGTGCAGCGCCAAGGCTCACCTCTTCCTGAATGCCGCCATCGCTGATGTAGGTGTAGACGGTCTCTTTCCCGAAGGTGGGATTGCCAGTCTTCGCATAGAGGAACTTTGCGGCGATGGCTGCGCCGACTGCATAGGCGTGGCCTTGTCCCAAGGGGCCTGAGCTGTTCTCTATGCCGCGTTCGTAGCAGACTTCTGGATGGCCTGGAGTGGGAGAGCCCCACTGACGGAGTTGCTGGATTTCGTCGAGGGTGAACTTCCCTGTGAGTGTCAGTTCCGCATAGAGCATCGGCGCCATGTGACCCGGGTCGAGGAAGAAACGGTCACGCCCTTCCCAAGTGGGATTCTTCGGGTCGAATTGCAGGTATTCGCTGAAGAGGACGTTGATGAAGTCTGCGCCGCCCATGGCTCCGCCGGGATGTCCGCTCTTTGCTTTCTCTACCATTGCAGCCGCCAGGATTCGGATGTTGTCGGCTGCGCGATTCATGAGAGGTATGCTGTTCATAATTGTAAATATGTATGTGTGTGCGTGTGTGTGAAGGCAAATTTGTTTGACACTGCAAATTTACGATTTTTTACTGAGATTCACAAGAGTCGGACACAAAAAAGCACAAGAAAAAACACGCTGGATTTTGGGGGGGTGGTGGCGTGGTGGTACAGATGGCAGATGGCAGTTTCTATGTGAGCCATCTTTTTCATCTGCTGAGATTAAACAAGTAAATAACTATAGAATATAGTTATATTATATATATATAATCATATATATATAATATAAAAATTTGACCTTCCAGATTTTCTACTGCAATTAGTGCTCATATAGAAACTGCCATCTGCCATCTGTACCACCACGCCACCACCCCCCCAAAATCCAGCGTGCTTTTTTGCGTGCTTATTTTAAGGAATTATTTGCACGCGCGCGCGAAAAGCCGTACCTTTGCAGTGTGATTCGAAACACACACAGTCACGATGGCTTGCGTGACACTATACGATGGCTTACATAACACTATGTGATTGGCCACTCAGCGTGTTATGACGAAAGTGCCTCCATGCCATTCGGTGAAAGGCTCTTCTCCCTCCAGGAAATGCCAGCTGAGGAAGTGTCCCCCTTCATCGGTCTCCACAACGACAGGACCTTGCTGGAGGGTTCCGTCGGGCAGGAGAATGTCGTGATAGGCACGTTTCATCGGCGACGGCGGTTGATGCGTTGTGGGATGCCTTGCTGAGGACGGATGGGGTTGGGGTTCTCCTTGACGACGTGTATCTTCTTCTCCTTGGGCTGGCTCTCGCGCACTTGAAGGGGGGAGAGGCGTTCGGCCTTCTGCTTGGGAAGCGTGTCGGAGCTGAGTGTGTCAGTGCGAAGCGTGTCGGCAGGGAGCTTGGGGGCGACGGGTTGCTCCTTGTGCATCCTGATGAGTTGCATCTCGCTCACGAGCAAGGGTTTGGGCTGGTCGGCACCTTTCACGATGGGCAGGTAGATGAAGCCGGAAATGGAGCGGAGCTGGAGGCTGTCGATTGCCCTGCCGGGATTGTGGCGCATCTCGTTCTTCAGGCTGCTCCTCACCAGGTCAGTCACGCAGCAGACGGTGTCGTTGTCATAGTAGAAGTTGAGCAGGGCAATGGCTTCGTTGTTCATGGAGCGTCCCACGAACTGCGTCTTGAAGCGCCAAATGAATCTGTCGCCAGCCTTGAAGGTGGTGTCGGCTTTCATCGAGAAAGAATAGACGCATTGCACAGGGTTGGCCACAATGCAGGCAAAGTCCTTTCCGAGCCAGATGTTGGCCGTGTCGCCCTCGTTGGTCAGAGAAGCGAATTTGTCCTGGCTGGATGATAGCTCCAGTCCCATGCGCTCGGCCTGAGCCTGAACGCGAGTGACTACATTGTCATATATGTGTGTGAAGTCTTCGGCATGTCCGCTCCAGTATACCATCGAGGAGTCGAACTCAGCCTCCGTGATGCGGTGCTTTCGGAAGACGGCCTGAATGTAGTTGTAGCGCGCAACGTCCTGGTTCTCGACTTGCGACTCTGCCATTCCCTGCGCCAAATGGAAGTCCACAAGGACATCCGTCATGTCGTCCTCGTCCAGAATGCCGCTCGGAAGGGGAGGGGAGCAGGCCGCCAGCAAAAGAGCCAGAGGCAGGAGGTAGGACGCGAGACGTTTCATCTGAAAACGTTCTTGTTGTGGAAAATGATGAGGGCAATGACGCCGCATGAGATGCTGGCATCGGCAAAGTTGAAGATGGGGCTGAAGAAAATGAAGTGCTCGCCACCAATGTAGGGCAGACTGGCAGGCCAATCCCATTCGACCAGAGGGAAGTAGAACATGTCCACCACTCGTCCAAGCATCAGCTGGCCGTAGCCTGTGCCCCAATGGACAAGTTCTGCAACCATGGGGGCAGGAGGGTTGTTGAAGATCATGCCGTAGAACATGCAGTCGAAGATGTTGCCTGCAGCCCCAGCGGTTATCATGGTCAGGCAGACCAGATAGCCCCAGCCGATGCCTCGCTTGACACAACGGCAAATGTACCACGTGAGCACGGCAACTGCCGCTATGCGGAACGAGGTGAGGAACCACTTGGGGATGACCTCCATACCGAATGCCATCCCATCATTCTCTGTGAAGAGAATCTGGAACCAGTCCGTCACCTTGATGCTTTGATGCAGATACATGCTTGTCTTGACCGCCACCTTGATGGCCTGGTCAACGACAACAATGCCGACAGCAAGAGCTACGGAGGTTAGTGCTTGTGCCTGCCTGCGAGTCATTAGTGCTTCTTCTTGTCGCGAGCTTGCTTGGCTTCGATGGAGAGAGTGGCGTGAGGCACTGCACGAAGGCGCTCCTTCGGAATGAGCTTGCCCGTCTCGCGGCAGATGCCGTAGGTCTTGTTCTGGATGCGGACAAGTGCTGCCTGCAGTCCTGTGATGAACTTCTGGGCACGCATGCACTCGTTCATGAGGCTCTCTTTGGAGAGTGTCTCGCTGCCTTCCTCCAGCGTGTGATAGGTGGAGTGCGTCTCGTCGTCGTTTACGCCGCTCTCGTTAATCTTCTTCATGAGGATTTCGTAGTCGCTCTTGGCAACTGCAAGTTTCTCGTTGATGAGTTGGCGGAACTCCTCGAGCTCCTCGTCGGAGTACCTTACTTTGTTTTCTTCCATATCTTTTTACTTTTATAATTTGCTGACTTTCAGTTCGCTGCCAAGCTGGATGCTGTTGGCAAGAACCTGTGATGCTATGTAGTCGCTGAACTTGCTGAGGCAAGTACGGTTGTCGTCACTTTCTGGGATGGTGACGTTGATGCGGTCTGTAATGTCGAATCCGCTGTCCTTGCGAAGGGTTTGGATGCTGCGGATGAGTTCGCGGGCAACACCTTCGAGGCGCAGGTCCTCTGTGATTGTGAGGTCGAGGGCAACGGTCAGAGTGCCTTCGTTGGCAACGCTCCATCCTGGGATGTCTTGGCTGAAGATTTCGATGTCTTCGAGGTCAACAGTGACTTGTTCGCCTGTGTCGAGCGTGAGGGGCAGGTGCTCTTTCTCTTCGAGCTCTGCAATCTGTTCCTGACTCATGGCCAGGACTGCTGCATTGACACTCTTCATCAGCTTGCCGAACTTCTTGCCCATTGTGCGGAAGTTGCACTTCACCTGCTTGACGAGCATTCCCTGAGCCTCCACGAACTCGAGCTCCTTGACGTTCACTTCGTCGAGGATGAGTTGCTGCATGGCCTGGATGCGCTGTTGCTGCTCTGCACTCGTGGCCGGGATGGCGATGCGCTGAAGCGGTTGCTTCACGACAATCTGCTCTTTCTTGCGGAGCGAGAGTATCATGCTCGTAACCTGCTGAGCGAGAGCCATGCGCTGTTCCTGCTCGATGTCAATCTTGGCGTCGTCTGCAACGGGGAACTTAGCGAGGTGAACGCTCTTTGTCTCACCCTTGCCAGTCGCGTCGTTCAGGTCTCTCCAAAGACGGTCTGCATAGTATGGGGCGATGGGAGCCATCAGTCGGGCCACCGTTTCGAGGCATGTGTAGAGCGTCTGATAAGCGCTCAGCTTGTCAAGGCTCATGGCAGAACCCCAGAAGCGCTTCTTCGAGAGGCGCACAAACCAGTTGCTGACGTTGTCGACCACAAAGGTCTGGATGAGTCGTCCTGCCCTTGTGGGCTCGTAATCCTCGTAGCATTGCTCAACCTCGCGAATGAGGCTGTTCAGGCAAGAGAGTATCCAACGGTCCATCTCAGGACGTTCGTTCATGGGCACATCAGGCTCTTCGTAGCTCCAACCGTCAACGTTGGCGTACATTGTGAGGAATGAGTATGTCTGGAAGAGCTTGCCGAAGAATGTGCGGCTCACTTCCTGCACGCCTTCCTCGTCGAACTTCAGGTTGTCCCAAGGCGCGCTGTTCGTTATCATATACCAGCGAACGGCATCGCTTCCGTACTTCTCGATGGCACCAAACGGGTCGACGGCATTGCCAAGACGCTTCGACATCTTCATGCCGTTCTTGTCGAGCACGAGACCATTGCTGATGACGGCCTTGTAGCTGACACTGTCGAAGACCATTGTGGCAATGGCGTGCAAAGTATAGAACCAGCCGCGTGTCTGGTCCACGCCTTCTGCGATGAAGTCTGCAGGGAAGACGATTCCCTTGTCGAGCTGCTCTTTGTTCTCGAAGGGATAGTGTATCTGAGCGTAAGGCATAGCACCAGAGTCGAACCAAACATCGATGAGGTCAAGTTCGCGCTTCAATACTGCGCCACTCTCGCCTACGAGCCAAATCTGGTCGACATATGGGCGATGAAGGTCGATACGGTCGTAGTTCTCCTGACTCATATCGCCTGGCACGAAACCTTTTTCCTTGAGAGGATTGCTTGGCATCACGCCTGCAGCAACTGCCTTCTCTATCTCGTTGTACAGTTCCTCGACAGAACCGATGCAAATCTCTTCGCGAGTCTCCTTGTTGCGCCAAATGGGAAGTGGTGTGCCCCAATAACGTGAACGGCTGAGGTTCCAGTCGTTGAGGTTCTCGAGCCACTTTCCGAAGCGGCCTGTACCTGTGCTTTCTGGCTTCCAGAGAATGGTGTTGTTGAGTTCCATCATGCGCTCTTTAGCCGCCGAGGAACGGATGAACCAAGAGTCGAGAGGGTAGTAGAGGATGGGCTTGTCAGTTCGCCAGCAATGGGGATAGTTGTGGACGTGCTTCTCTATCTTGAAGGCCGTACCTTCGTCCTTCATCTCGATGCACATCTTCACGTTGAGGTCCATCTCCTTTGCAGCGGCTTTCTCGTCGTACTTGCCACCTTCGTTGAACTTCGGATCGTATGCATTCTTCACGAAGTCGCCCTCGTGAATGGCGTAAGCCTCTTCGTTGACGCAAAGTTTGCGGAAACTCTCGTCCATATCTTCCTTGAGGAAATACTTGCCCGTGAAGTCCACCATAGGACGCGTATCGCCTGCTTTGTCGATGATGAAGAGGCTGGGAATGCCTGCATCCTTTGCCACCTTAGCGTCGTCAGCACCAAATGTGGGAGCGATGTGGACGATGCCAGTACCATCCTCGGTCGTGACATAATCGCCAGGGATAACTCGGAAAGCTTCTGCACTCTTGTCGACTACTTTGTCGTTCTCAAGCGCACAAGGCTTCACCCAAGGGAAGAGCTGCTCGTACTTCATGCCAACGAGGTCAGTTCCTTTGCCTCGCCAAACAATCTCGAGTTCCTGGCCTTCCTCAGCTTGGAAGTAAGCGGAGAGTCGAGCCTCGGCAATTATGTAAATGGCCTGTTCGCCAGTATAGGGGTTGCTGCCCTTGACGGCAACATAATCAATCTTGGGTCCTACGCAAAGGGCTGTGTTCGAGGGCAATGTCCAAGGCGTTGTGGTCCAAGCCAGAACATATATCGGAGTGTTCTGAGTGCTCAGAGTATTCAGATTGTTCTGAGTGACACGGAACTGGGCCGTAACCGTTGTGTCTTTCACATCCCTGTAGCAGCCGGGCTGGTTGAGCTCGTGGCTCGACAGACCTGTTCCTGCAGCTGGAGAGTATGGCTGAATGGTGTAACCCTTATACAGTAAGTCCTTCTGGTAGAGCTGCTTCAGGAGCCACCAAAGCGTTTCGATGTACTTGTTGTCGTAGGTGATGTAGGGGTGTTCCATGTCGACCCAGTAGCCCATCTTGTGGCTGAGGTCGGCCCACTCGCTGGTGTACATCATCACGTTCTCGCGGCACTTCTGGTTGTACTCCTCGATGCTGATGCTCTTGCCTATGTCTTCCTTTGTGATGCCAAGCTCTTTCTCTACGCCAAGCTCGACGGGAAGTCCGTGTGTGTCCCAGCCTGCCTTGCGCTTCACCTGGTAGCCCTTCATCGTCTTGAAGCGGCAGAAAGTGTCCTTGATGCTGCGAGCCAGGACGTGGTGAATGCCCGGATGTCCGTTAGCCGATGGGGGACCTTCGTAGAAGACGAACGAGGGACAGCCCTCTCTCTCGGATATGCTTGAATGGAACACGTCTTCGTCGTCCCACTGCTGAAGCACTTCTTTGTTTACGTCACTCAGGTTGAGCTTATTTCGTTCTGTGAATTTCTTGCTCATATTGTGTGCTTTGTTTTATACCTTTTTATTTTGGTGTGCAAAGATACGAAATATATATCAAACTACAAAACACTACAGGAAAAAAAACGAAAAAGCCGTCCGAGAGTATTCTCGAACGGCATATTGGCTGATGAAATGTGGGGCGATTTTGAACTATCCCAGTGTCGTTTGCAATCATCTAGTGTGACGTTTGCAATTTACTAGTGTGACGTTTGCGTTTTACTAGTGTGACGTTTGCGTTTTACTAGTGCGACGTTTGCAATCGTCCCACGTCACGTTTTAGAAGTCGATGTTGAAGCCGACACCAAAGGTGTGGTTCTTGCGGCTGTAGACGTCAGTCTTGGGACCTGCTGCAGTCTGTGTCGTCACCTCGCGGTCATTGTAGAAAGTGCACATATAGCCCAGGTCGATGCTGAGCCTGTCTGTTGCGTTGATGCGGACACCTCCGCCAACCATGTTGTTCGAAAGGTTGAACGAAAGGTCGTTCATGAACTCATCATTCATGCCGTAGCGGGTTGTTTCCCAAGAGCCGGAAATGGTGATGAGCTTGCAGATGTCGTATTCAGCACCCAAGATGAACTCGTGAGTGTTGTGGTCGATGAGTTCCTCCTTGTTGAGGAACTTTGTGGAAACCTTGTCGAAGAACTGGTGGTAAGCCGCGTTCAGACGCACTTTCTCGATTGGCGAGTACTGTGCACCCAAAGCAAGCATTGCGGGAACGTCCTCACGAACTTTCTTGCCGTCTTCGAACTGACTGAGAATGCTGGCTGCCTTTTCTTTTACCAAATCCTCCACAACAATGATCTCGCTCTTGTTCTTGAGGTTCAATCTGGTTGGAGTTTCATATTTGGCAGAAACATTCCACTTGTCGTTAATCTTCCAGTCAACGCCAAGGATGACGGCAACACCTAAACCTGTTTGGTCGCAGTTCAGGTCAATGCCGTAGTTGTTGAGGGGCACCTTTCCTACATTCGTGCTTGCGATGGGATTGACGGCTCCATTATAATTAGCTGTAGCGTACAATCCGCGAACACCAACAAAGCCAGCAATGTTGTCAGTAAACTTGTATGTTCCACCAAGTTGCAGGCCGAAATGGTAGGACTTGCCTTTCATATAGCTATTGAGCGTGTATCCTTGGAACTGTACACCTGGAGGCAAGAGTGAAGGAGCCATTTGATAGAGCACACCTGCATAGGCAGCTTCGAAAGAGCCAAGACCTTTGTCGAACTCGCACTTGCCGCCACCACCGCTGATGGCAAAGTGAGCGGAAAGGCTCCACTTGTCCTTATTATAAGATACGGTAAAGGAAGGAATGGCAGGAGCCGTTGCTTTACCTACGAATTTATGTGTCTGATTGCGATTCTCCTCGTTTAATTGGAAAAGTGGGAAAGTAGTCTCAATATTACGACGTTGGAAAGCCGACTGGTTGTTAAGGCTCAAGTGCCATCCGTTCTCCAGGAAAGCTCCACCAGCAGGGTTTGCGTAAATACTTGTAATGTCAATCTTACCTTCTTGAGCAAAGTTGCGAACGAAGGCTGCATTCTGGTTCGTGTTGGTCAGCAGACCACCTGCGAATGCGTTACTAACTGCGGCAAAAGCCATCAAAATAAGTGTTGTTTTCTTCATTTTTTACCTTAAATTGGTTAAAATCGGCTGCAAAGGTAACACAATTATCTCGTTTGTGCAAGTTTTTTGAAGAAAAATGCACAATAAATACACGTTTTGTGCAAAAACACAAGGAAAACGCATGCGTGAGATTGTACATTGTTTAAAATAAACTAACTTTGCATATGTTTTGTGTCTAACAAGAAAAAATCGCTAATACCGTGCAGTCTTTTTGCAGTTCATCGGACTATATAGAAGGAAGAGTCTCGTTTACGATGGAGATAACATGGCTGATAGAACGGTGCAGACAAGGTGATTCGGAAGCTCTCGGCGAATTATACAAGATGTACGCTCACAGAATGCGTGGTGTGTGCTCACGTTATATCTCCGATGAGCAAACCATCAGCGATGTGTTGCACGATGCTTTTGTGGTTATCTTTACCTCTTTCGAGAAACTGCGCGACGATAGCAAAGCGGAAGCATGGATGATGTCAATTACGAGGAATGTTGCCTCGAAGTACAAAGACTATCAAGATGCACATCGGACTTTCCTGCTTGAAGAATCAACTGAAACAAACCTTCTTGCAGAAAAGGAGGAAGAACAGGACGTGAGAGGAATCCCTTTGGATGAGGTAATAAGTCTGGTCGATAAGTTGCCAGAGGGATATGGGAAGGTATTCCGTCTCTCTGTCTTCGAAGGGTTGTCGCACAAAGAAATCGCAAACATCTTAGGCATTGAGCCACACTCATCCTCGTCGCAATTGGCACGCGCAAAGAAGATGCTTCGCAAGATGATGAGGCGATACTGGCTCGTATTCATGTTGCTATTTGTTCCCCTTGTCTTCATCTTGCAGAAGAAAGAAGAAGTCCCCCCAAAGGGCGAAAAGCCTATCGTAGAGAAGCAAAAGCCTCTTCCCGTTGAATCGCATCATGAGAAGACGGGAGGATCTGCAATTGCCTCTGTGCCTAAGCATCAAGTAACGGCAGTTGCTACAGACACCTTGCAAGATGTAATAACTCAGGAACTGGTAATGCCAGACACCTTGCAGGACCAGGAACAAAGCGATACGGTTCGTCTCGCCCCCAAAATAGGGACAATACAGCATTATGACATGGCCGACATTATCCGTGATAATCCCGTTCGGAAAACCTATCATGAACGAAGGTGGTCGCTTGAACTCGCATACGCAGGCAGTCTTGGCGAACAGTACATAAATCTCCCTTATGCTTTTACAGAGACGCCGATGATAAGTCCGACAGGCGAGGCAGCGTCGCCAATAACGTTCAAAAATTGGAGCGACTATGCTGCATATCTTTCAGAACTTCCTGCCGATGACAATTCTCATACGCGTAGTGTTATCATGAATGTGGCTTTGAACAATGCCAATCGCCCAGAAACAGACAAGATTATGCGAACGAGTCACCATTATATGCCTTTCACATGCTCGTTGGCGTTGAAGTACAGTCTGAACAATCGCATAAGTTTAGAGTCAGGCCTGAACTATAGCCGTCTTGTTTCCAACTTCGAAATGGGAGCTGACGGTAATGCTATTCGCGAACATCAAACCATTCACTATCTTGGAATCCCAGTAAAGGGAATATATAATATGTATAACAAAAAGGCATGGAGCCTTTATGCAAGTGCTGGCATAACAGCGGAAATCCCAGTCTTCTCATCGCTGAGCAAGAGTTATTACTTGCACGATGTGATGTCAGGCACTGATAGAGAAAGCATTCATGCTTCTTGGCAGTGGTCAATTGGTACAGGAATCGGCGTTGAATATAAACTGACACCAAGCATCGGCCTCTTTGTCGAGCCAAGTATGCGATACTATATCCCAACAGACAGCAACATCGAAACTTACTATACTAAGCATCCGTTTACATTCTCCCTGCCTTTAGGCATAAGATTTACATGGTAGTGGTGCAGTCATTCGTTGCATAATCGGACTTATTAAATAGAGAACAATATGCAACGAAAACTATGTACAACATCTTTGATTATGTATACAACGGATTCCTCTATTTGAATAATATGGCAAGGCCGAGGCACAAACTGCTGTCGGGGCTGATGATATACTCAACTACACTTTGCCAGTCGAGATGTAAGCATTGCAACATTTGGCAAAAGCAACCAGAGCATCTGTTGCTCGAAGATATCAAAAGAGTGATGGAGAGCCGCTGCGTAACCCGTCGGACAACCGTAGGTTTGGAAGGCGGAGAGTTTGTCTTGCATCCACAGGCCAATGAAATCATGGCGTGGTTCCACGAACATCACCCCAATTATACTTTATTGTCGAATTGCCTCGCACCTCGCCGTGTCGTAGATGCTGTGCGTCTTTATCATCCTCGACATTTGTATTTGTCTCTCGATGGCAACCGCGAAAGTTACTTGCGGATGCGAGGCAGGGATGGATATGACAAGGTGATTCAGGTCGTTGATGCCTTAAAGGATGAAGTCCCATTGTCGTTGATGTTCTGCCTTTCGCCTTGGAATTCTTTCGAAGATATGGCCTTTGTCATTGATGTTGCCAAACATTATGGCGTGGATGTTCGTGTCGGCATATATGGAACAATGGCTTTCTTTGATACCACGAGCGAGTTGTTGAAAGCCTCTGATTTCGTGAAACATATCCCGCAAAGCATTCATGACACACAGGAGAACTATGATTTTGTGGCACTATATGACCAGTGGCGAAACGGACATCTGCGATTACGTTGCCAAAGTATAATGAGCAACCTTGTCATTCACAGCAATGGCGATGTGCCGCTCTGTCAGAACCTTGATGTCCTTTTGGGTAACATTCACAAGCAATCGCTAGATGATATTTTCAATGGGACAATGGCCTGCCAGACTCAACAGCACTATTCGCAACAATGCAACGATTGCTGGATTAACTTCCATCGCAAGTACGACATCATTCTTGTGCGAAGTCTTGAACGCCTGTTTCCCAAGTGGCTCATTGAGAAGTTCTATGGTTCTTATCAATGGACAGCAGACAAAAAGCAAACATATAAACAACATATGAAACATTGCAATGATACAAAAACTGATTTATAGCCTCAAGCGTAAGTGTACAGAACATTATCTGCGCCAAACGTACCAATGTCAATATGCCTTCGTTGGCATGGGACAACACTCGTTGACCAATCTTTACCCGGTTCTTCGTTATTTGGGAGTATCGTTGAAATATATTTGTGTTACGACAACATACAAGGCAAAGTTAATAGAAAGGAAATATCCCCTTGTTAAGGCTACCGTGTCGCTCGACGAGGTTCTCAACGACGAGGAAGTGAAGGGCGTATTCGTCTCGGCCTTGCCCTCTGCTCATTTCTCCATTGCCTCACAAGTCTTGAAGAGTGGGAAGTCGTTGTTCATAGAAAAGCCTCCTTGCCAGACATTAGATGAACTTGATGTCCTCATCAGCCTCCAGCGGCAATATGGCTCGTCAGTTGCTATGGTAGGAATGCAGAAACGGTATGCTCCGGCAGTTCGATTGTTAAGGAAAAGGCTTGGCAGAGAGCAGCTTCTAAACTATGATATGCACTACCTTACGGGCGCTTATCCTGAAGGCGATGCCCTGCTTGACCTTTATATCCATCCTGTTGACTTGGTGTGTCACCTCTTTGGTCAGCCGGGAATCTTGGCATGTAGGAAGGTTGCAAAGGATTCATACATACTCATGCTTCAGCATCCACACGTTGCAGGTACGCTCGAACTCTCTGCTGCCTATAGTTGGACGGGCTCGGAAGAAACCTTGAAAATCTGCACACGTTCTGGGATTTATCGTTTAGAGCAAATGGAAGAACTGATGTTTGAGCCCAAACCTTCCAGTATTTTCGGTCTTCCGACAGATAAGATGATTCGCCATCATGCGTTGGAAGAACACTTGTATCAACGCAATAACGCAGTTCCCATACCAACCAACAATCAGATTTATTCGCAAGGTTTCTTTAATGAAATCGAGGCATTTGTGTCCGCCATTGAGCACAGCCATTCCGATGTCCTTACTTCTCTGCCTTCGCTTAGAATGACTTATGGGACATTGCTGAACATCAAGTGATGTCTAATCCCCAGCTAAGGCATAAATCGTCTTTTGTCCCTTAATCTTCAGACCTTTGATGTCTTTGAGGAGTTTGCTTGCCGAAGCGCGTTCCACGGCTACATAAGACCAATGAGGCAGCACGTCGATTCTGCCTATTTGACTGCTTTCGAGGCCTCCTTGCTTTGTAAGGAACCCCACGATGTCCCCGCGACTTATCTTGTCCTTCTTGCCTTTACCTATATATAATGTCACCCAAAGCGGCTTCGCTGGCTTGGGAACTTTGGTGGGCAAACTGATTGTCTCGACCTCTTCTGTGATGTATTCCGGCAAGTTTTCCTCAGGTCCGAGGATGAAATAGGCGCTTCCGTTCATGTCCCATCTTGCCGTTCTGCCATTCCGATGCGTGCAAGCTTCCTCATTCAAGGGCAGGTGGTAGTGGATGATATTGTCGACATCCGTGATGTCCAACCCTCGAGAAGCGAGGTCGGTGCTGACGAAGACGTTGCATGAGCCATTCATAAAGCGATAGAGCGCCCTTTCGCGGTCCCGTTGTTCCATGCCTCCGTGGAAGATGTCGGCCATGATGCCTTGCTCTTCAAGGAAGCCTCCTACGCGCTCCACACTCTCTCTGTAACCCACAAAAACGAGGCTTTTCTGCGTTCCAAGCGTACAAAGCAAGCGATACAAGGTCTGCAACTTGTCCTTTTCAGGCGACTTAACCACCAAGAGACTGATGCGGTCGTCGCTCTCTCCGTCAAGGAAGTTGAGGCGGATATGATTGTCTGTTCCTACGAACGACGGGATATCTTCGCTATCGGTTGCAGAGAGGAGGATGCGTTGCTGCAGGTAGGGGAGCAGGGAGATAATGCTCTGCATCTGCTCGCGAAAGCCCAACTCTAGCGACTTGTCGAACTCATCTATGACGAGCGTCTTGATATTGTCGGCAAGGAGATTGCCTTTTTGCAGATGGTCGAGCAGTCGTCCAGGAGTTGCAGCAACGAGATGAGGGCGCAGTCCACGCATTTGCTGATGCTCCTCCATTGCAGGTCTTCCACCATAACAAGCAGCTACTCGAAGCTCAGAACACAGTCTGCGAGCCACATCGGCTGTTTGTGTTGCCAATTCTCTTGAGGGAACTATGACGAGAGCCTGCAGGTCGTCGCTCTTCGCATCGAGTTTCTCCAGCAAAGGCAACAGGTAGGCAAGTGTCTTGCCCGAGCCTGTAGGACTGAGGAGCACTACCGACGCGCCCTTTCGAGCCGTGCTGAGCATATCCTGCTGCATGGCGTTGAGGGCTGAGATGCCGAGGCGATTTAATTCATAATTCATAATTCATAATTCATAATTACGGCATCTGAAGCTCCCCTCTCCTCGGAGATGGGGCGGGGGTGAGGCTCTATCTCAGGAAATAATCCACGAGGAAATAGATGCCGAGGCTGACGAACCAGCCCAAGAGCACCTTCCAAGTGATGTGTTTCAGGTACCACCAAATGGTCACATCCTCTGATTTCATGAGCGCATAGCCAGCCGTATTTCCGATGGGCAAAAGGCAACCTCCTACACAACCGCTCAGCGTGATGAGGTGCCAGTACTGTCCGTTCTGTACGAAACTCTGCATGTATTCGCTCATTCCGCTTGCTCCACCATCCAAGACGGGATAGATGGAGATGCCGCTTATGACGAGAGCGATATTGTCCATCACAGAGCTGACGGCTCCCAAAACGAGCGACATTATATATATATTATGGATGTATCCGTCGCACCAACTCCTGACACTATCCATCGCACCTACCTCGATGAGGATGTCCACGCTAAGACCTATGCCAAGGAAGAACATGATCATCTGCATCACTTCGTACTGTAGGCTGCGATTTGTCCTTGTAGTAAGGGGTTGGTCGCTAAGTATGCGCTTGCGATTGATGACCTCATTCACCACCCAAAGCACGCCAAGTACGCAGAGTGCGCCAAGGAAGGGGGGCAGATTTGTAAGCCTGTAGAATGTGGGGACGAACCACAAACCACCCATTCCGAGGAAGAACATGAGCAATTGTTGCCAGAGCTTCACATCGGCATCATCACCTCTGAACATCATCACACTGTTGCGTTTCAGGTCGAGATGGGCAGGAAGTTTCCTGCCGATGAGGTATGTGGGGATGATTGTGGCGAAGAGTGCCGGCAAAACCAGGGCGGCTGTGTAGTTGGTGGGCGTAACTGCTCCTCTTGTCCAAACGAGCAGGGATGTGACGTCACCAATGACTGTGAAGCAGCCTCCGCAGTTCGTGGCTATCACGATGATGGCGCCCAAGAGCATCCTTTGCCTGTGATTGACGACCAGACGGTTCATCACCATCAACATCACGACTGCAGAAGTCAGGTTGTCGAGGTTGGCGCTCAACAGGAAACTGCACAGAGCGAGCATTGTGACGACGACCCAAGTGCTGCGGCTTCGGCAAAGTTTCGTGACGAGGTCGAAGCATCCGTTGTTCGCCAAAACGTCCACAATCGCCATAGTTGTCAGCAAGTACATCACCACGCTCGTCAGTTGGGCGATATGGCTGGCAAAGACTTTCTGACGGATGAACTCGTTGACTGCTCTGATGCTATAGTCCTCATTGCCAAGGAATTCCTGGAAACCTGCGTCATGAAGCGTTTCGATATAATAGGGACCCACGCAGACGTAGAGCACCCAACCCCACACTCCGCAGAAGAGGGCAACGGTGGCTTTGTTGATGCGGGTAATGTGCTCAGTACAGATGAGCAGATAGCCGAGCAACATCAAGGTAACAATAGCAATAGTCATAGCAGTCGTTTTTGGTTGTTTGACTTGCAAAGATAGTTAAAAATCCTCAAAACGGCAAGCATTTTATTGCTATTTCTCACAAAATATCTAATTTTGTGGTGTTATGAAGAAGATAATAAGTCTATTGATGCTCCTTTCTGCCCTTAATGTAGGGGCGCAGAAGGTCGAAACGGTTGTTGGCGAAGGTTGGGTGGAGATTCCTGTTCAGCAGACTCAGAGCGAGCTGAAGCCGGGCTGGAAAATCGTGGATTATCAGATGAAGAGCAAGCTGACGCGCTATCTTTCAGGAGGTCACGCCAGTCAATTGACGGAGGGAAATCGGCCCGTTTTTCGTGTCACTCCAGCCGAAAAGGAAGTGCTCATCGACTACGTCCTCGTTCGCTTGAAAGCCTCGAAATACTACAGGAAAATGTTCAAGCCGTTGCTGATTGAGTGCAATTATATCCGATTGGAACCCAGCAACTTCGACATAAAAGCTGAAAGTGATAGTTTCATTTGCCAACCAAAGCAGCCTCTCATGGCTGGAGAGTACATTTTAGCTTGCCTCACGCAACATCCTATTGGCGAGCTTCAAGACCTGCTCGTCTATCCGTTCAGCGTAGGGAAGGAGTAGTTCCGCAGCCGTTTTTGCTCGCCACCAAAAGTGTGCCTCCAAACTTCACACTAGTAAAACGCAAACTTCACACTAGTAAATTGCAAACTTCACACTAGTAAATTGCAAACTTCACACTATATGTTTGCAATCGTGGCACTATACGTTTTCAATCGTAACATTATACGTTTGCGATTTACCCACGCCTAATTGAGCAAGCTCTGCAAATAAATCTGTTCTCTTATCGTTTTATCCGAAAATTTTTCGTATCTTTGCAAAGCAAACAAGCAAGAAATGGAAGTCAACATACCCGAAATAAAACTCCAGGAAGCTGTAGGTCTGGGCACCGATGCATTCTTGAAGGCCGTTCACGACGCCATCCTGAGTGCGATTGGAGGCGAGGTGAATGCCGAGACTTTGCCGCTCCTGAATGGCGAACAGACCACTCTGCTGGCCTACTTCATCCTGCGTGAAGAGGTGATGGACGGCGGTTTCATCCAACTCATCCACAATGGTTACGGCCCTTTCATCTTCCTCAATCCCTTCGCCAAAGCTATGCGAATGTGGGGCGCTCACGAGTTCAGCAAGCTCATCTACAAGGGCAGAAAACTCTTCGAGACTCATGAAAAAGCCCTCACAGCCGAGTGTAGCGACGAGGAGTTCATGGCGCTCTTCGAGAAGTACCCTGAGTTTGACGACCTCGACGACGAGTTCATCGAGATGGAGGAGGATGTGACGGACCTCATCGCCCACTATGTGGACGACCATCTCGAGCAGTTTGTCAATGTCAGGAGTTAAAGGAGTTAAGGTAGTTAAAGAAGCTGAAGAATGGCAAAGACGCTGATTCCCAATAAAGGGAAAGACATAAACATAAAGAACAAACGAGCCGAGTTCGACTACTTGCTCATGGATAAATACACGGCAGGAATCGTTCTGACCGGCACTGAGATTAAGAGCATCCGCAAGGGCAAAGCGAGTCTGGTGGACACATACTGCTATGTGATTCAGGGCGAAGTGTGGGTCAAGAACATGTATATCGCGCAATACGAGCAAGGTTCCTACAACAACCACATGGAAAGGCGTGACCGCAAGCTCCTGCTCAACCGCAAAGAGATTCGCAAGATGCAGCAGACGGTCAAGTCTCCAGGCTTCAGCATCGTGCCGACTCTCCTTTTCATCGACGAGAAAGGACTTGCCAAACTCGACATCCACATTGCTCGAGGCAAGAAGGAATACGACAAGCGCGAGACACTCAAGGAGAAAGAAGACCGTCGCAACATTGACCGACAATTCAAAAAGAACTATTGATGCGAGACAGATATCAACAGATAAAGAACGAACGCGAACTGGCGGAATTGCTTGCCCAGCCAGAAGAGGAACTGCGAAGGGTTGCCTTCCAATGCGTTGATTTCAAGGCAGTTCCGGAGCAGGCACTCGCTCATATCTATCGCGAATGCCTTTTCCTGAGTTGTCGTTTGCCGATGGGACTCAAGCGTCAGTCAAGGGATTGCCTCTTCCTGCCCAATATGGGCGAGGAATTTGGCTTTCCAAATCACCTCTATTCGCCAGAGGAACTCTACGAAGGCTTCAATCCCGCAGACCCTGACAGCTACGAGAAATGCTACGATGGGCGTGTGTATCGGCATTACTTGAAGAAGGGAAAGTACGCAACAGACATTAAGGAAACGTTGGCGCGAACGCTTCACGACCACTCTATAAGCGATTGCCTGCAGGATTTCCTCTCGCGTTTCGACGAACATAAGCTGGTCGGAGTAATGGGCGGGCACAGTCTCTCGAGGCTCGACAAAGCATATGTTCAGGTCGTGCGAATGAGCAAAAGACTTGCCGAACTGGGTTTCCTGATGATTACAGGCGGCGGTCCAGGAGCGATGGAGGCAACACATTTGGGCGCTTGGATGGCAGGCAGAAGCGAAGAAGAACTGCAAGAAGCCCTCTCCATCATGAGTGTCGCCCCTCATTATACAGACAAACTTTGGCTCTCAACTGCTTGGGAAGTGCACAATCGCTTCCCCAATCTTGGTTACGAGAGTCTTGGCGTTCCCACTTGGCTATACGGACACGAGCCTTCCACACCTCTTGCCACACACATCGCAAAGTACTTCGACAACAGTATTCGCGAGGATGGAATCCTCACCATCTCAAAAGGCGGAATCATCTACACACCCGGCTCAGCCGGCACTCTGCAGGAAATCTTCCAGGAAGCCGTGCAGAACCATTATCTCACATTCGGTTACGCTTCGCCGATGATCTTTATGGGCAAGCAGTTCTGGACAGAAGATGTACCAGTCTGGCCTTTGATAATGAACTTGGTTGATAGCGGAAGATACAAGAATCTCATCCTCTGTCTGACCGACGAGGTTGCCGATGTGGAGCGTGTTTTACAAGGAAAATAAAAGGGCGCACTGGTGATGTGATGAAACTCCGAAAAACAGGTTTTGAGGGTTCGCTGCCTTTGTAATCCATCTAACCACAATGGGATGGCACGCCATTAGCAGACGAAACATTTCTCGGTAATAAAATGTAAATTGATGAGTATCCCGATCTAACCAGTACGCCCGTATGATGTCTGTGTCCTAACCGCTGTAGAACCATTTCGGACTTCAATGATATCGCAAATTTAGGCATTCTTGTCTTATTATGCAAGCTTTTTAACAATTTTCTTTCTCTCTTCTTGGCTTTTTCTTTATTTCTTGCTAATTTTGTTAAAGAAAACGATAGAAAATACGCTTATGACGTTACATTTCTCGATAGAATACAGGACTGAGTGGGGACAAAGCGTTGAGGTGGAACTTTGCTTCCTTTCCGAAGAGGGTAAGACACACTGGCAACGCATCCTTCTCGAAACGGAAGATGGCCTGATTTGGAAGGGTCTGTGCACACTTCGGGCACGTGGAAGGCAGTTCCGATATACATATATAATTACGCAGGAAACTGCCGTTTCTCGTCGTGAATGGGATGTTGTGCCTCGAGTTTTCCCTGCTGATGATGCCCGCACATACTTCTTTGTCGACCATTGGCGTGATGTTCCTGAGGCGTCTTATTGTTATACGGATGCCTTCAAGGTTGCGAATGGACTTGGCAGGATACCTTCAGCTTCGGTGGCGCTCTTTCCTCGGACTTTCCTTTTCCGCATTCAGGCTCCTTGGCTCGAGCAGGGAGAAAGGATTGCGCTCATAGGCGACCAGCCTGCTTTGGGGAATTGGGATGTGGAACGTGCTTTGCCGATGATTCAGTCCGACCACGGAGAATGGCTTCTCTCCATTAGTGGTGACGGTCTTCGTTTGCCGTTCCAATATAAATATATTAAGGTAAAGAAGGACTATTCGGTGCTTTGGGAGGAAGGTCCAAACAGGCTAAGTCCTTCGACGGACCAATTGTCGTTGGCTGGCGGACGATGGGTTGTTGCCCTATCTGATGGCGAGATTCGGCTTGAAGCTCCTCGTTGGAAGGTTGCAGGACTGGTGGTTCCTCTGTTCTCTCTCAGGTCGGAAGGCAGTCAGGGGGTAGGGGACTTCGGCGACCTCAAAGAGATGGCGGATTGGGCAGCTTCGGCTGGAATGCACGCCATCCAGCTTCTGCCTATCTGCGACACTACGCAAGACCGCTCTTCCACCGACAGTTATCCCTACAATGCCATTAGCGTTCATGCGCTTCACCCCATTTATGCGGACCTCAGGCAAATGCCGCTTTCGGACAAGAAGAAACTTGCTTCGTTCCAGAAGAAGTGGCAAAAGCTGAATGCTCTGCAGGCTCTCGACTATGTAGAGGTCATCAAGTTGAAGGAGGAGTACTTGCATCTCCTCTATGACGAACGAGGTGAGGAAGTTCGTCAAAGTGCCGAATATCGCGTTTTCGCAGATGAGAATGCCGAGTGGTTGCAGCCTTACCAGGTTTTCTGCCATCTGAGGGACACCAACGGAACGCCCCAGTTTGCGAAGTGGAAGAAGCTATCCAGCTACAATCGGAGTGCTGTGACGAAGTATGCAGACAGCCATTCCGAAGAGGTTGGCTATTATGCTTTCGTGCAATACCTGCTTCATTTGCAACTTTCGGAAGCCGCCGAGTACGCTCGTGCCCGAAGAGTCTTCCTCAAAGGGGACCTTCCGATTGGCATCAGTCCTTGTAGCGTGGAAGCTTGGCACGAGCCGCACCTCTTCAATATGGATATGGTGGCAGGAGCTCCACCTGATGATTTCTCACGAACTGGCCAGAATTGGGGTTTCCCCACGTACGATTGGGAACGGATGGCGGCTGACGGCTATCTTTGGTGGAAGCAGCGACTGGGTGGAATGGCGCAGTATTTCAGCGCTTACCGGATTGACCACATTCTTGGTTTCTTCCGCATTTGGTCGATTCCAAAGAATAGTCCGAATGCCCTGCTGGGACAGTTCTCGCCTGCACTTCCCATGAGTATAGGCGAGATTGAGTCTTACGGATTGCCTTTTTACGAGGACCTTTTCGTGCCCGATGCCAAGCAGCCCAACCTCTATCACCCAAGAATTAGCGTCATCGGAGAAGATGCCTGGTGTCGGCTTCCCAAGTATGAACAGGACGCATTCATCCGTCTGTACGAAGATTTCTTCTTCCGCAGGCACAATGATTTCTGGGCTTCTCAGGCCATGAAGAAGTTGCCTGCACTCATCGAGGCGAGCAATATGCTGGTTTGTGGCGAGGACTTGGGAATGGTGCCTGCTTGCGTAGGACCGGTCATGAAGCGGCTCGGCATTCTCAGTCTCGAGATTCAAGCTATGCCGAAGACTTATGGTGTGCCCTTCGCACAACTTCACGAGAACCCTTATCGAAGCGTGGACACCATTTTCACGCACGATATGCCGACCCTCAGACTATGGTGGAAGGAGAATCCTGAGCGCACCCAGTCGTATTATAATAATGTATTGGAACACGATGGAAACGCGCCGAAAGATCCGTCGGGCTGGCTCTGCGAGGAAATTATCGCGCACCACCTCAATTCCCCTTCCATGCTTTGCCTCATCAGTCTGCAGGATTGGCTCTCGATAGACGAGGATATGAGGAATCCCAACCTCGAGGAAGAGCGCATAAATGTGCCTGCCAATCCGAAGAACTATTGGCGCTACAGGATGCATCTTCCCATCTCGAAACTGCTGAATGCAAAGGCCCTGAACGAACGTCTGCAAGTGTTGGTCGAACGTTCTGAAAGGGTGTGATTCCGGACGAGGCCAGTGTCGTTTGCAATCATATAGTGTTACGTTTGCAATCGTATAGTGTGACGATTGCGATTTACTAGTGTGATGTTCGCGATTTACTAGTGTGAAGTTTGTGATTTACTAGTGTGATGTTTTAGCGTATCCCTCGTTCGTTGAGTGCCCTTACGTAGCGACGGGCGTTCTGGTAGTGTTCCGAGAGGTTCTTTGCGAAGTTGTGAGTGCCCGAAAAGTCCTCTTTCGCACACATATACAGATAGGAGTGCTCTGTATGGTTCAGCACGGCATCCAGACCTGCAATGCTGGGAATGCGGATAGGTCCTGGAGGCAATCCTACGACACGATAAGTGTTGTAGGGACTCTCTACCTGCAGATGCTTGTTCAGGATGCGACGGAGCGTGAAGTCCCCAACCGCAAACTTCACTGTCGGGTCGGCTTGCAAAGGCATTCCCAAACGCAGTCGATTGATGTAGAGCCCTGCTATCATCGGCTTTTCGGCATTGTTCGCAGTCTCTTCGTCTACGATGCTCGCTAATGTCGCCACTTCTTCACGAGTCATACCGCAAGCCTCTGCTTTCGACTTCCTCTCGGCCGTCCAGAAGCGATTGTTCTCGCTTTCCATACGCTCAACCAGTTTGTCGACGGAAATGTCCCAATAGACCTCGTAAGTGTTTGGAATGAAGAGGGCTGGAATGGTGGCAGTAGTGTAACCGTGCGTATTACAGTAGGAACTGTCGGTCAGGGCTTGGGCAATCTCTGCGGAATCTACCATCAGGCTTTGGGAAAGCACAGAAGCCAGTTTTTCCATCGTTCTGGCTGTGGGAACGACTAGGTTCATGGGCTCCTGAGCGCCGTTCCTGAGCAGACGGAACAACTGCAGACAAGTCGTTCCGGGCTCAACATGATAGCGGCCTGTTCGTGGACGGAAACTGAAGACCTTATTGTATAAGTCCCATCTCCAGCCAAGTTCGGACTTCACCTTGACACTATCCGCCGTATCGTCCCGGTCGATGAATATCAGCCTTCCAGGTCCTTCTTTACTGTTTGGAGCCTCAGCCGAAATCAAATAATACGTAAAAAACGCGGCCCCAGCCACAACGATAGCCAGCCCTGCAACGAGCCACAGAAACTTCTTGTTCATTTTCGATTATGCTTATTCAAGTGCAAAATTACACATTTTCTCGTAGAAAGCAAATAATTTTGAATTTTGAATTTTGAATTTTGAATTATTTGTCTTACCTTTGCACCCGCGTTTCGCCACTATGGCTCAGTTGGTAGAGCAACGCATTCGTAATGCGTGGGTCCGGGGTTCGAGTCCCCGTAGTGGCTCAAACCAAGCGACAAGAGGGTTCCGTCAGGGAGTCCTCTTTTCTTGTTTATAAAGGCGAAACGGCACATCTGGAGCGTTTGCAAGAAAAAGAGGGAGTGAGAAGTTTTTTCATGGAGAATGTGTCGGAATCTGATTTGTTTTTCGTATCTTTGCCTCGAAATTGACAAAATAAACAGAATCATGCAAAAAAATCTTTTCACATTATTGTGCTTGGCTCTTGCTTTAGCAGCCTGCACTCAGCAGAAACCTCAGGAAACAGCAGAAACCTTCGCAGATGACGTCTCTGCCGCACTTGCCGACGGAGGGAAAATAGACCTTGCAAACCTGCAATGGACGCGAGAACCTGCCGGATATGAGGTTAAGGGCGATACCGTTCTCGTCACGACTGCGCCCCATACGGACCTTTGGCAGCGAACTTACTACCACTTCCAGAACGATAATGCTCCTGTCCTCCAGATGAAGACTCGCCAGAAGTTCTTCAGTTTCGTGGTGAAGACAGATTTCACGCAAAGCCACCAACGCTTCGACCAATGCGGCATTGTGATGTACCTCGACAGCGAGAATTGGCTGAAGGGTTCAGTTGAATTCGAGAACGAAGAGTTCCAGCATTTGGGCAGCGTGGCGACCAATAATGGCTATTCAGATTGGGCAACAACGGCCATTCCTGCTGAGGTGAAGACGATGTGGTATCGTTTCTCGCGCAGAGAGGACGACTATTGCATCGAATGTTCCACCGATGGGACAGATTTCAGCCAGATGCGCATTTGCCACATGTATGCGGGGGCCGATGAAATCAGTTTCGGCATCTATGCCTGCTCGCCCGAGGAATCGTCCTTCACAGCCGTTTTCACGGACATGAAGATTACGGAGTGCATGTGGAAAGCTCACGACGGGCAGCAGCCCGACGAGTAGCCCAATTGCTTCAGAACTTGATGATATAAGGGTATGTTGCAGCCTTTCTGGCTTCATACTCCTTTGTGGGGCAACCTACTACAACAAGGTATAGCCTTTTGATGTTGCCCGAATTGGTGTAGGAGAGCGTTTTCTTTTGTGCCGAATTGGCAGCCAGATAGGTGGGTTTGCCTTCCTGGTCGATGGCTACCAGCCTGTAGCGATAGCCGACATTCTCTTCTTCCGGGAGTCCTTGGAAACGGATCTTGACGCTCTTTCCCTCTTGGGGGACAGGAATCTCATCTACGTTAAAGCCGTATGTCTCAGGCACTTTGACGGGTTTCTTCCATCCGCCCAGGGTGTCGGCCAACTCGCTCTTCAGTTCGCAGGAGTAGCGCGCACTTTCCTTGTGCTTGTCGGGGAAGTCGAAAGTGATGAGGCGGCTGTAGCAGTCGAGCAGTTCGTCGCCCATCTTCTCCACGTCCACTTTGTACATGCGCATGTAGGTCTGCACGAAGTCCTCTCCCCGCTTTCCGCCTCGGAACATGTCGGCCATATAGGTGAGGCCGTGCAGAACGCCCCAGTACTCGAGCACGAAGGGCGCATGATACATGTTCTGGTGGTGGAAGAGGCGCAGGTGAATGTCTTTCTTGTAGGCATCCCAATGGTATTTCTCGTCGGTCGTCCATCGTGGGTTGACCTGCCAGAGCATCCATTGGGCGCTGGTTTCGAAGATGCCGCCGCCCATGCCTTGTGACTGTCCGTCGCATCTGATCTGACTTTGGAAGGAGTGTCCCAGTTCGTGGGCGATGCAGTTGAGTGTCTTGTCCTGCACCCGGTTCGGAGCAATCCACAGCGCTCCGATGACGTCGTCGTAGCAGCCTCCGTAGGCCGTTCCTTCCAGCGAATACTTCAGCATCACCATCATGCGGTACTTCTCGGCCTTGCTGCCGCGACGAAGGAAGCCCATCATGTCGCGATAGACGTTGTAGAAGTATTCCACACGACTCAGCAAGTTGTTCAGGTCGACAGTCATCGGATGCCCGTCCAGGTCAGGGGCTTTGCTGAGGTCGTCGCCGAAACCTTTCTCCCAGAAGCAGACCACGTTGGGCGTGCAAGCCATGCGATAGTAGCTCCAATCGGACTCTTTGTTCGTGAAGTCATTGTCGCGCAGCTCTTTCGGGATGTATATCTCCTTACCCTCCGGAAGGGTGTAGCCCGACTTCTGCTCTTGTGCCTGAACCAGACTGCATGCAAAAGCGCAAACGAGTATGAATTTGTTGAAAATCATGACCTTGCGATTTGTTTGATGAGAGTTTTATCTGACTCTGTAGCGCACTTCCTTCGTCTTGAACTTCTTCACCATCTTCTTGTCCTTAGCGCCTTTCAGACCTGTGGCGACAATGATGGTGACGCGGTTCTTCTCGTTCTCGGCAAAAGGCTGGATGGTGTCGCCATAGCAGTTCGAAGTGATGGCCGAGGCTGGCACTCCGGCATCCGTCAGAGCCTTCACAGCCTTTTCCATGCGCTGCTTCGAGAGCTCCAGGTTGAGCTGGGGATTGCCCGTCTCCACGTCGGCATAAGACTTGACATCGACCTTGCAGTCGTGGAAGTCCTTCAGGAAAGCGCCGATTTCAGCCAACTGTTCGTCGGCCTTGAAGTCACTCTCGCGAATATCATAGAAGACAGTCCAAGTGTTGGAGCCGTTCGCCTCCTTTGGCGTCTCCACGACATCATCGTACCAGATCGTGTCCTGCCTGGTCTCCCAGACCTCTGCAGCCTCCTGCTTCAGGGCCTTAGGCGTTTTCTTCGACCGCTTAGCCGCGAACTTGTAGGTAACACCCAGTTGGCCTACCATTTGCCAGTCGCCCTTGTTGTGGAACTTGCTGTTGAAGCGGTCCTTCAGCGTGTTGGCATCCAGCTCGACATTGATGCTGACGTGCTTCGAGATGTCGCAGGACACCATCGCGCCGATGCGTGCATTGTGGCTGAAACGGCCATCGTTGTATGCCAGCATGAGCTTGTCCTTGTGAGCATAAGCCTCGTCATTGTCCCAAGCATAGTTCAAGCCCAGACCGCCTATCAGGTAGACATTCACCGGATAGTAACTCTTCTTGCCGATAAGCGTCACCAGATTGACCATCATGTCGATGTCGGACGTGAAATACTTGTACTTGTACCTGAAGTCCTCCTCGCTGTCGAGGTGGCCGCCCTTGTTCCAGGCACCGTTGAAGTGCAGACGTGCGCCAATGACAGGCGTGAAGAACGAACCGAAGCTGAAGCTGGCAGAAGGCGTGAACAGCTCCCAGTTGTTGTAGTTCGTGAAGGTCACCTGAGTGCCGGCCTGTGCACCGAAGAACAGTTGCGGATAGGTGACAGCCTGCTCGTCCGACTGCGCATTTGCAGCCAAACCAAGCGTCATAAAGGCAATGGTACAAAGAAATTTCATGCGATTCATGTCGGTAGTGTGTTTTTGCGTTATTTTGATACAAAGGTACGGCTTTTTCGTGAAATATCCAAACATATTCCCCAATAAAATAATTATGTCTGGAAGATGTGTTCCAATATCACCAAGGTAAATCGCAAACGCATAGTGTCACGATGGCGATCATCTAGTGTGACATTTGCGATTTACTAGTGCCACGTTTGGGAACTTCACGTGTGAAATTGGCCACTTTCACGTGTGATGTTTTGAATTACAGCACAAAGTTACGACATTCTAAAGTGGCGTTGAAAACTTGCGAAAAGTTTTGAAAAGATAAGCAAAGATTTTCTTGCATAATTCGTTTATTTTTAGTAACTTTGCATACAAATACGAGTACCATGAAAAGCGCATACAAATACGAATTGGCAGATGCTCCCTCCAAGGGCAGTCGCATGGATTTGCCAACAATACGGCATCGACTACCCTCAAGTGGCGTAAAGCGTATCGTATACGAAAAATAGGATACGCATATAGGGAATTAGAGGTCTATTATATGTTATATAATAGAAGTTCATTTCCGAGGGGGTGTATCATATTTCGCGTAAATGATACGTGATACGTTTTTACCAAAGCGTCTCCAGAACGGCGTTTCAGGAAAATAGTAGCGTAAAGCGTATACGATACGAAAAATGTGTTACACCCACTCAGTCAGCAGTTCTCCAAGAGGGCTGCTGCTTTTTTATTTTCTTTTGCATAACTTCTGCATTTTCCACAAATAATCAATAAATTTTCACTCAGAAATGTTACAAATCGCAAGTTCGGG
>CACZBC010000006.1 GCA_902779315.1 uncultured Bacteroidales bacterium
GGAACATGCCATCGGCATCGTGCCGTCCGATACAATTAAGATGAGCTACTTCAAGAAGCTCAAATATCATTTAGGTAACACAATTGATTTCTGAGGAAGGCATCAAAAGTAATACTTCCCAAAAAAGAAGCACCCAAACGACCAGATTTGAGTGCTTCCTTTTTTATGTTATGCTTTTATGCCGTGAGAAGCTCAATTAATTTCTCTACGGCGGCATGTATTCCTTCGGTGTTCTTACCACCAGCTGTGGCGAAGTGAGGCTGGCCGCCACCACCACCTTGCATCAGTTGAGCAGCCTCGCGAATGTTCTTGCCGACATTCACACCTGCTGCGACGGCACTATCCGAAGCAGCCGCTGTGAGCAAAGGCTTGCCGCCAGCAACGGAACCAATCACTACGATACTGTTCTCCACCTCTGCCCGAAGTTGGAAAGCTATGTCCTTAACAAACTCAGGACCAAGTGGCGTGATAGCTTTCAAGACCTTGAAGCCGTTGATCTCTTCCTGTTTTGCGAGCATTTCCTTCTTGAGGTCTGCAGCCTTTTCACGCATGACATCTTCCACTTGTTTCTTGAGGTCGGCATTATCGCTGATTGCCTTCTGGATGGTTCCAACCAAGTCGGGAGCATTGTTGAAGAGTGCTCTGAGACCTGTTATCATGTCCTGCAACTTGTCCATCTGCTCTTCAACTGCCTTGCCGGTAATGGCTTCGATACGACGCACACCAGCAGCAATACTGCTTTCCGACACGATGCGAACCATACCGATGCAGCCTGTACTGCTTGCATGACAACCGCCACAGAACTCGACACTCGTGCCGAACTGGATGACGCGAACTTTGTCTCCATACTTCTCACCAAAGAGAGCAATGGCTCCGAGCTTCTTCGCTTCCTCGATTGGAGTGTCGCGATATTCCTGAAGAGGCAGGTTCTGACGGATGCGTTCATTAACCAAATGCTCCACTTCGCGCAGTTGTTCGGGCGTAACCTTCTCGAAATGAGAGAAGTCGAAGCGCAGGTAATCGGGTGTTACGAGCGAGCCTTTTTGCTCAACATGATTGCCGAGAACCTCTTTGAGGGCTTCGTCGAGGAGGTGCGTACAAGTGTGATTTGCCTCGATAGCACGGCGACGTTCCACATCCACACAAGCCATGAACTCGGCTTCGGGATTGCTCGGGATGCGCTCCAGCAAGTGAACACTCACGCCATTCTCTTTCTTGGTGTCAATCACCTTGATGGTCTCCTGCTCGTTACAGATGACGCCAGAGTCGCCAACCTCGCCACCCATCTCTCCGTAGAAAGGTGTCTGGTCGAAGATTGCCTCGTAAACGACGCCCTTCTTCTGCTTGACCTCGCGATATTTAACAATGTGGCAAGTGTATTCCGTGTAGTCGTAACCCACGAACTTCTGTTCCAACTGATCGCTGATAACGACCCAATCTCCTGCCTCAACTTGGGCAGCATTACGGGCGCGCTCTTTCTGCTTCTGCATTTCGGCGTTGAATCCGACTTCGTCAACAGTGAGACCATTCTCGCGACAAATCAGTTCGGTGAGGTCGAGAGGGAATCCATAAGTGTCGAAGAGCGTGAAAGCCTTCTCGCCGGCAATGCCTGTCTGACCTGCAGCCTTTGCCTCCTTCATCACGCCATCCAGCAGTTTGATGCCGGTTTCGAGTGTGCGGAGGAAACTTTCCTCCTCTTCCTTCATCACTTTCGTAATGAGTTCTTTCTGGCCCTCGAGTTCCGGATAGGTTGCTCCCATTTCCTGAATGAGGACGGGCAAGAGGCGATAGATGAAGGCTTCCTTCTGTCCAAGGAAGGTATAGGCGTAGCGAACGGCACGACGAAGGATTCGACGGATGACATAACCTGCTTTCGCATTACCAGGAAGCTGACCGTCTGCGATGGAGAAAGCTATGGTGCGAAGGTGGTCGGCCACAACTCTCATAGCCACATCGATGTCCTCCTTCTCGCCATAACGGAAACCGCTGAGGTCGCCGATGGCTTTGATGATGGGCTGGAAGACGTCTGTATCGTAGTTGGACTGCTTGCCCTGAATGGCGCGAACCAGTCGTTCGAAGCCCATTCCAGTGTCGATCACATTCATTCCAAGGGGTTCGAGATGTCCGTCGGCCTTGCGTTCATACTGCATGAAGACGATGTTCCAGATCTCGATGACCTGCGGATCATCCTTGTTGACGAGTTCCCTTCCAGGCACTTTAGCCTTTTCCTCAGCCGAACGACTGTCGAGATGAATCTCGGAGCAAGGTCCGCAAGGACCCGTATCACCCATTTCCCAGAAGTTGTCATGCTTGTTACCATTAATGATATGGTCAGCAGGAACATGCTTCAACCAATAGCCTGCAGCCTCATCATCGCGAACGAGATTCTCTTCAGGACTGCCCTCGAAGACCGTCACATAGAGGTCCTTGGGGTCGAGCTTCAGTACATCCACGAGGTATTCCCAAGCCATATCGATGGCTCCCTCCTTGAAATAGTCGCCAAATGACCAGTTTCCGAGCATCTCGAACATGGTGTGGTGATAGGTATCATGCCCCACTTCCTCCAGGTCATTATGCTTTCCACTCACTCGCAGACACTTCTGCGAGTCTGCACGTCGGCGGGGTTCCGGGTCGCGAGTGCCAAGTATGATATCCTTCCACTGGTTCATACCTGCATTGGTGAACATCAGGGTCGGGTCGTCTTTCACAACCATCGGAGCAGAAGGGACGATTTTGTGTCCCTTAGACTCGAAGTATTTCAGGAACGAGTCGCGTATCTCATTTGCTGTCATAGCCATAAATATTATGTTTCTTTGTTAATCTTTTCCGAAAATTTTTGCAAAGATAAAATGTTTTGTGTACTTTTGCAAAGAAAAACGAGCTAAAAGGTCTTTAATCGAGCATTATGGTATACAATCCGAACAAAGAGCTTAAGAAATACTATAGTATTTCGGAAGTAGCAGAGGAATTTAACGTAGCAGAGTCGTTGTTGCGTTTCTGGGAAAGAGAGTTCCCCAACATCAACCCCAAAAAGGGCAATCGAGGTGTCCGCCAATACACTAAGGAGGACATCGACGAGGTGCGCCTCGTCTACAACCTGCTCAAAGTTCGCGGCATAAAAATTGCAGTTGCCAGAGAGATTCTGAGCAAGAACAAGAAGGCGGCCAGCGACGCTTCGGAAATCATAGACCGCCTTCAAAGTATCAAGGCCGAGTTGCAGGAAATCAGTCGCGAACTGAAGGAACTCTGAACGACTACTGCGACGATGGCAATCGTATAGTGTTACGTTTGCAATCGTATAGTGTGACGTTTGGGATTTACTAGTGTGAAGTTTGCAATTTACTAGTGTGAAGTTTGCAATTTACTAGTGTGAAGTTTGACAACTACTCTGCCCACATCTGAAACAAGAAAAAGCGAAGTCATTCCGACCTCGCTTTTTTCGTGGGCGCTGAGGGATTCGTTCCGGCTTTGCCGCCTGACCGTAGGGAAGAACTCCCGACCCTCTAATACGAAAAAAGGAGCAGAACTTCTGAATCTTACTCCTTTTTCTTGTGGGCGCTGAGGGATTCGTTCCGGCTTGCCGCCTGACCGTAGGGAAGAACCCTCGACCCTCTTATACGAAAAAAGGAGCAGGACTTCTGAATCTTACTCCTTTTTCTTTGTGGGCGCTGAGGGATTCGAACCCCCGACCCTCTGCTTGTAAGGCAGACGCTCTGAACCAGCTGAGCTAAGCGCCCTAAAGAACCGCTTTCTTTCGAAAAGCGCTGCAAAGGTACGACAATCCCCCGATTCCTGCAAGTTTTTCGCCAAAAAAGTTTAACAGAAAAGCACGAAGAGTTAATAAAAGAAGAATTTCTAAACTCTAAACTCTAAACTCTAAACTTTTTTTCGTACCTTTGCACGGAATTTACACATCTTATATTTATAAGGAAGCGAAATGAAGCATTTCAGACTTATCGACAACCTGATGGGGTGGCTCACCTTCGCCATCGCTGCATTCGTCTATTGCAGCACGGTCGAACCTACCGCCAGTTTCTGGGACTGCCCCGAGTTTATCACAACCGCATACAAGCTTGAAGTAGGTCACCCGCCTGGGGCACCTTTCTTCATGCTTACTGCCAACCTGTTCACCCAGTTTGTGAGCGATCCGACGAAAGTCGCGCTGATGGTCAACATGATGAGTGCCCTGTTCAGCGCAGCCTGCATCATGTTCCTCTTCTGGAGCATCAGTCATCTCACGAGGAAACTGATTGGAGAGAACGGAAGAGTGCAGAATCTGGCCCAACTCATAACGGTCGAGGCAAGCGCTTTGACTGGAGCTCTGGTCTATACCTTCAGCGACACCTTCTGGTTCAGCGCAGTCGAAGGCGAGGTTTATGCTTACAGCAGCCTCTTCACGGCAGTCGTCTTCTGGTTGATGCTCAAGTGGGAAGACCACGCAGACGAGCCTAGAAGCGACCGTTGGCTCATCCTCATCGCCTATCTGACTGGCCTGAGCATCGGCGTTCACCTGTTGAACCTGCTCTGTCTGCCAGCCCTCGTCCTCATCTTCTATTATAGAAAGGTGAAGAATGCCACAATGAAAGGCGCGCTCTTCTGGTTGGCCGGAAGCGCTCTCCTCATTTGTGCCGTACTTTATGGCATCGTTCCAGGCATCGTGAAGGTTGGCGGTTGGTTCGAACTTCTCTTTGTGAACACCCTGAATATGCCTTTCAATACAGGCGTTATCGTGTATATCGCCCTGCTGGTCGGCATTGTGCTTTGGAGCATCTGGGAAACCGTCAAGCAGAAGAGCCGCAACCGTATGACACTCTCCTACCTGCTGAGTGTGGGCATGTTGGGCATTCCATTCTACGGTTATGGCTGGAAGAGTATCGTCTTTGGCATAGTCGTACTGGCTCTGCTCTACCTTGCTCTTCGTTGGAAGAAAGAGGGCAAGCCCCTCATCTCAGCCCGACTGATGAACACTTCGCTGCTCTGCATGCTCATGATCATGATTGGCTACAGTTCTTATGCCGTGATTGTCATCCGCAGTTCAGCTAATACACCAATGGATCAGAACTCGCCCGAAGACATCTTCACCTTGGGAACTTACCTGAGTCGAGAGCAATACGGCGACCGTCCCCTGCTCTACGGACCCGCCTACACCAGCCAAGTCCTGCTCAAACCCGACGGAAACTATTGCGTTCCAGTCAGCAAGCAAGGCGCTCCCGTCTATCAAAGAAAGGAAAAGCAAGATGCTGAAAACGAGCCCGATCGCTATGAACTTCAGCGCTACAAGACAGATTATGTCTACCAGCAGAACATGTTCTTCCCCCGTATGTACAGCGAGCAATATGCCAGCGCTTACGAAAGCTGGATGGGAGGCGTAAAGGGAACCGTCAAGACCTATGACCGTTGCGGCGAAATGGTGCAGATAAAGACACCGACGCAACTCGAGAACCTTCGCTTCTTCCTCAGCTATCAAGTCAATTTCATGTATTGGCGCTACTTCATGTGGAACTTTGCAGGCCGACAGAACGACCTCCAAGGCAACGGAGAATGGGAGCACGGAAACTGGATAACGGGCATTCCCTTCCTCGACAACATGCGTCTTGGCGACCAAAGCAAACTGCCAAGCGAACTCCGCGAGAACAAGGGCCACAACGTCTTCTACTGCTTGCCGCTCTTGCTCGGCCTGATAGGTCTGCTCTGGCAACTCTTCAAGAACGACGAGAAGACCAGAAACGGCGAAGGCGAGAAGCAGTTCGGAATCGTCTTCTTCCTCTTCTTCATGACGGGTCTCGCCATCGTGCTCTACCTCAACCAAACGCCGATGCAGCCTCGCGAACGTGACTACGCTTACGCAGGCTCGTTCTACGCTTATTCCATTTGGGTGGGTCTCGGCGTCGCAGGCATCGCCTACTATCTGCAGAAACTGCTCAAGAACGAGATGGTTTGCGCAATCCTCTGCTGCCTATGCGTGCTTGTGCCAATTCAGATGGCTGGTCAGAACTGGGACGATCACGACCGAAGCGGACGCTATACTTGTCGCGACTTTGGCCGCAACTACCTCGAATCTTTGTCGAAAGGCGACTTCCCCATCATCTACACGAACGGCGACAACGACACCTTCCCTCTCTGGTACGCCCAAGAGACAGAAGGTTTCCGTACAGATGCTCGTGTCTGCAACCTCTCTTATCTGCAGACCGACTGGTATATCGACCAGATGAAACGTCCTGCCTACGATTCCCCAGCCGTTCCCATACATTGGAGCCGCTTGCAATATGTGGCAGGAACTCGCGAAGGCCTCAGCGTTCGTCCAGGCACTTTGGAACGTCTCATCGAGTCCTACAAGGACGATCCTGAGACACTTCACAACATTCTTGGCGACAATCCGTTTGAGCTCTCCAGCATTATGGACAATTGGATTCTCAGCGACAACCCAGAACTTCGCTTCATCCCAACTGACAGCATCGTCATCACCATTGACAAGGAAGCCGTTCGTCGCAGTGGAATGATGATGGCTGGCGACAGCATCCCAGACGAGATGCACATCAGCCTAAAGGGCAAACGGGCTGTCTACAAGAGCGAACTGATGATGTACGAGATGATCCAACAATGCAATTGGGAGCGTCCTCTCTACATGGCTATGACCGTCGGTTCTGAGAACAGAGCCAGCGTTCAGGACTATTTCGTTCAGGAAGGACTTGTCTATCGCATCACTCCCTTCAATACGAAGAAGAGCGGCAAAGACATCGATACAGAGAAGATGTACGAGAACCTGATGACGCGCTTTGCTTTCGGAGGCATCGACAAACCAGGACTCTACCTCGACGAGACTGTTATGCGCATGTGCAACACACATCGACGCATCTTCTCGCAACTTGCTTCCCGACTGGTTCAGGAAGGTAAACTCGACAAGGCCGAAAAGGTTGTGACCAAGGCAGAGCAAGCAATTCCCCCAACCACTGTACCTCACAGCTATAGTGGTGGTTCGCTCGAGTTGGCTCGCGTTTGGAACACTCTTGGCAAGAAGAAGGAAGCAATCGACATTGCTTATCCCATAGCTGTTCAGGCAACCGAGTATCTCGACTGGTACATCAGTCTTCCCGACAAGATCCTGCTCACCAACGAGAAGGAGTGCATGTACTATCTCTATCAGATGCACGCAGCAGTAGGCATTCTGCAGAGCGCTGGCAGTTCCAAGGCAATGGAACTCAGCCAGAAGCTCGACCTCTACAACCAACTCATCCAAAACCGCCTCTACAGGTCCTTCGGCATGAGCAATCAGGTTGAAGAGGCAGAAGAGGAAGAGGAGCTCCTCGAAGAAGATTCCCTGTAATGTTCATCGAGCAACCGCCTAGAATATTCCGTTGGTTCTATCCCCATGCTTTATGGCGGATAGAGCCACACAGGAAGGCTGTCTACCTAACCTTCGACGACGGCCCCATTCCCGAGGCGACACCCTTCATCCTCGACACCCTCGACCGTTTTGGAGCAAAGGCAACTTTCTTCATGGTGGGTGACAATGCTGTGAAGTACCCGCATCTGCTCGACGAAGTACGAGTGAGAGGCCATCAGATAGGCAATCACACCTTCAACCATATCTCGGGCTTTCGCCATCGTCCCTGGACTTATCTTGCCAACATCAAGAAAGCCAACGACATCTTCCACACCAACCTCTTCCGACCTCCACATGGCTGGATCGGGATGGTACAGTATCGCGTCTTGCGGTACATCGGCATTAAAGTCGTAATGTGGGATGTTGTAACGCGCGATTACAGCCGTCTGCTCACAGCCGAAGACGTGGTGAACAACGTAAAACGCTACACCAGAAACGGCAGCATCATCACCCTCCACGACTCGCTCAAAAGCATCGACAAGCTCAAGCACGCCTTGCCCGAGATACTCGCTTGGCTGAAACAAGAAGGATATGAGTTCGGCATTATTGAACAGTAACAACATCAAAGCCCAAGCCCTGCGCTTGGGTTTTGTGGCTTGTGGACTCGCCAAAGCGGAACCCGTTGACGAGAGTTTTGCTGTTCGGTATCAACGTTGGCTCGACCTTGATTTTTGCGGTGAAATGGACTACATGCGACGAAATGTCGAGATGCGGCTTCGTCCTGACCTCCTTGTTCCAGGCGTGAAAGCCATCGTCAGTCTCGCCATGAACTTCATGCCCGAGAATCCTCAGCCAGCCATCAGTCTTTATGCTCAAGGCAAGGACTATCACGAAGTGATGAAGCAAAGAATGCAGGAACTCATGCATGCATGTGGGCTCGAAGGCCGTTGCTTTGTCGATACGGCACCCGTTCTTGAACGATATTGGGCTTGGAAGAGTGGCATCGGTGTTGTCACTCAGAGCGGCCTTATTTCTGTCCCTGGCTATGGCCCCACCGTCTTCCTCGGAGAACTATTCTTGACTTCCGAAGCCGACCATTATGATACGCCTCTGCCCCACTCTATGCCAGAAGAGATAGGTTGGACGAAAGTCTGTCCAGCCCTTACTCCAGAGGGGCTCGATGCACGTCTTTGCATCAGCTATCAAACCATCGAGCATCGAGGTCCCTTGCCCGAAGAACTTGAGCTCAAACGCACCTTCTACGGATGCGATCGATGCCTGCGTGCCACACCCCAATTCGCTGAGTCTCAACCTACTGCAGAGCCAGCTTTCCAACCTTCCGAAGCCCTGCAGAAGATGAAAGCCGAAGACTGGGAAAGCCTCACAGAAGAGCAGTACCGAACACTCTTCAAAGGTTCTGCCGTCAAGCGTGCCAAGTTCGACGGCCTTAAGCGAAACATCGAGCGTTGGCTGAAGCCGCACAATAAGAAATAATACAGGTTCTTCCTCCTTCCAGCGCTAAAACGTCGGTGCAAAATCACTCCAGGTACTTGCTGAAGAAAGACCAAATCTCTTCGCCAGTATCGATGTCGTTTTCGAACCAGCTGTGAGAGCCGTTCGTCACTTCGTAGAGCCAAACTTCGCAGCCTGTTGGCCCGCCTGTGTATTTGTGCTTGATGATGCTTCTGCCACTCTTTTTGTCCATACTCTCCACCCGTTCCGTCTGTTCAAACTCGTTTTTGTTCTTGGCTATCCAATAGCCGATGGCAATGGGAACAGACATATATGCTCCCCATCCGCCTTTGTTCTCCAGATCGCCGTTCCATTCGGAGGTGTGATCGGCTGTACCATGTATCTCGAACAAGGGCATAGGCCTTGGCGCGTCCATCGTACGATAAATCCACTCCATCGTCAGACCAGAAACGGGAGCAACGGCTTTGAAGGTCTTCTGCTTGCTGAACGCCGTCAGATAGCACATCTCGCCACCATTCGACATGCCTGTCATAAAGGTGTTCTTTTGGCTCAAGCCATATTTCTTTTGCACATATTTGGCCAGCTTTTCCATGCATGCCACTTCATCGACCTGCCACCCTTCCTGAAAGGGATAGCCGACGTTCCACGAGGGGTTGCCCTTGGGGTCCTTCCATCCATGAGGAATGCAGATGGCGAACTTATGCTTTTCTGCGGCTTTGTTCATCCAGCTCTTCTTCTGACCAGGATTACCATAGCCATGCAGAACAAACACCAACGGAGCATCTTTCTGTATTCCATCCGGTTTATACATCCAGAATCGGCGTATTTGTCCCATTATCTTCAGGGAATCCAAAACGGGCTCAGCTGCCTCCAGATAAGCTGTTAGCGACATTATGGCCGCCAAAGCAAACAACGTCTTTTTCATTGTATATTAATGTATTTAAGGAATCTTTCGGGTTCGTAGTTCATGATGAGTTTGTCGGGGAACTCTGTCTCTTGCAAGAGTGGCCAAATGAAGCCAAAATCGCCAATGGCGTAGCTTATGTGGGCATCACTACCGAGCACAACTGGCACCTCGTATTTCTTGCAAAGACGCAATATCTCGAGGTTGTTTTTGAGGGCGCTTTCTTTGTTGCGACGAGGATTGAGGCTGCTATTGTTGATTTCGAGCAAGGTCTTCGATTCTTTTGCCGCCAAGACGATAGGCTCGAACAAAAGTTCTGCAGTACCATCACCTGGATGCGTGATGATTTGTGTCCAAGGATTACGGATGGCATTTATCATGCCCTGAGTATTCTCCTCGATGGTTCCACCTTCCCAGCACAAAAGATGAATACCGGCTATGCGGATGTCGAGTTTCTTGTAGTAGAACTCATCGAGGTCGAGTGTGCCTTTCGTATCCAAGATGTTAAGCTCAGCTCCAAGCAGGAGTCGCAGGTTGCCCATCTGTCGTGGGACGACATGTAGGTTGCGGAAATAGATGGGATTGCAAGTGCCAGGGATACCTGGTGCATGTTCTGTGATGCCAAGAATGTCAAGATTCTTCTGTTGGGCAGCAACTACCATCTCCTGCAAGCTGCTGTAAGCATGTCCACTCATGATGGTGTGCGTGTGGACGTCAAGTGATATCTTCTTCATCTTCAAATGTTATTCCTTCTAAAGTAATACTATAAGCATGAAGCATCAGTCTTTCGCCTGGCTTTCCATAGAGTCTATCGCCAACAATGGGATTGTTAAGTCCCTGAGGATGAGCACAATGCACACGAAGTTGGTGAGTGCGGCCTGTTATGGGATGAAGTTCGAGCAAAGCATGGCCCTCAATGTTTGTCAAGACTTTGTAACGCGTTTCGGCTGTTTTACCATGTTTCCAGTCGACTATTTGTCGAGGACGATCATCGAAATCAGGGCGCAGAGGAAGGCTGATGATGCCCTCTTGTTCAAGAGGCATCTCCCTTTCGAGCAAGGCATGATAGACTTTGTGTATGCAGCGATGTAGGAAGAGGTCCTGCAGTTCGTGGTACTTCTCTTCGGTCAAAGCTATGAGCATCAAGCCACTTGTATCCATATCGAGACGGTGCACGATAAGTGGCCCTTTTGCCGATGGAATGGCGGTTTTTATTGCATCTTGCACATTTGGGAGTTCGTCTTTGCCTGGCACAGAAAGCATTCTTGCAGGCTTACTCACTATAGCTATCGTCTCATCCTGATAGATAATGCGTAACTGTGAAAGTAGTTTCTCCTGATCCGCAAGCAAAGGATTGGGTTCCACATCAAGGCCAACAAGCATATGGCGAAGGATAGGACGGCATTTACTGTTGCAAGCAGGATAGAAGTGGCCATCGTGTCTTATTTCATCAACTGGCGAAGCTCCCACCCAAAATTCGGCCATACAAAGTGGCTGCAATTCTTCCCTATATGCCGCTTGAAGCAGCCTTGGTGCACAACACTCTCCTGCTCCGGAGGGTGGAATGGCTGGAGAAAAGAGTTCGAGCAAAGACTTATTCTCGCCTTGAGCATTGAGGAACGTAAACTGACGGAATAACCACTGCTGCAAAGCTATGCTTCGTTCGTGTCTCTCTTGCTGTAATCGTTCTATTTGCTCTTGTTTTTCCCGAAGCGAGGTTTCATCCTCAAAGACACGTTGTTCCCAATCTTTCTTCAAACGACGGAACTCTGCCTTTTGGAATTGACTCTCTTTAACAAGATCTTGCTCATTTTTGCCCATTTCATCGAAGGAATTCGACTTTCGTAGAGCATCTCGTTCTGCCTTGCTTTGTTGCATAAACATCCTGTAGGCGGCAAGTTCTTCGTCCATTTTCTTTCGCAAAGAAGAAGGCTGAAGCGAGTCTTGAAGAACTGTAATTTCCTTATTGATGTTGCTGATGGCAGCCTCTTCCTCTTGGAAATAACAACCTGGAGCCATGAGGTCGAAGACTGGCGGAACGAAGTATTCATGCTGCGTTTTGCCATTGAGCGTACCAGAAAAGGCAGCAAGGAAACCTCCTTCCACAACCAGCACACCAAACATTTTGCCTTTAGAGAGTTCTTCGTGCCATTCCGAGTGTAGGGAAAGATACTGACGTAGCTCGTTTGTCGCAGCAACACAAAGCGGATGGGGCTCGTAGCAGAAAGGATAAGTGAACTGTTTTGGAGCAGCAACATCCTTAACGTAGGTTGGAAGAGGATGCAAAGTTACAGCCATAAAACGCCCTCCGGTCCTTGGTTAAAGAGCAAATCGACGATGCTGAGCTCAGGCAGAAAACCGCGCTTCTGTGCAAAGATTTGGTAGTAAGGTCGCGCCTCGAAGTTTGGTAACTGAGCGAAAGCATCTCCTTCATAGATGGCAGTTCTGCTGACGGGCTTTTCAATGTCGAGCAAAGAGGCGACCATAGCTATTAGTTCTTCGTTGAAGTCTACGAGGAACTCCCACTTCTTTTCATAAAAAGGAGCGAAGTCATCGGCATAATACTCGAAGAAAGGTGATTGCCTGTAACTGCTCTCAAGGGCGATCCAATGTTGATGACGCCAGTTTCCGTGGTCGCTGATACGAATGTCCCTCATCATCGTCTTGCCTTCTGTCTTCACAACAGGAATGGTGAGGGCAAGCGGACCATTAGGGCTGTCTATCCAGCAACGATTGCGAAGTGTCTGCTTCGTGAAATGGTCGCAAACCTCGAGCCGTACTTCATCAGCACGATAGTAAGCACTATAGTGCGAAATTGGCGCGAGATAACAACATGGAAGGAGCACGACTTAGAGGCTCTACTTTATGTTATCGACAAGCGAAAACAGACGATTCCATCGAATGTGATGACCGCTGAACCACGCTCTGTCTGCGTCTGTGCTCAACCAGATAAAGAGGGGTTTGCCCACGATGTGGTCTTCTGGGACGAAGCCCCAATAGCGAGAGTCGGCAGAACAATGGCGATTGTCGCCCTGCATCCAGTAATAGTCCATCTGGAAGGTGTATTCCGTAGCTTTCTGTCCGTTGATGAGAATGTCGCCTTCGTCAGTTATCTTCAGGTCGTTGCCCTCATAAATACGAATGGGACGCTCGTAGATGGCGATGTTGTCCAACGTCAGCTTGATGCTTTCGCCCTTCTTGGGAATCCAAATTGGGCCGTAGTTGTCTTGTGTCCAACCTGTATAAGCATTCTGCGGATACAGCCCCAAGTCGCGACTCTCAATGGGAGTGATGCTTTCCACATATTCTGTATGAGCCTCCAGAGCCTTCTTTGCTTCGGCAGTCAAGGGAATCTCGCCTGTCTGGTACATTTCCTTGACATCCTTCACACTCAGGCCGAGTTCATAGATGAGGTCTTCTGGGAGATAGCTCGTCTTGAGTTCAACGTGGTAATTGAACTGCACATTCTTGGGCACGGGGTTCTCCTTGCCATCCAGATAGACAACCTTATCCCGTATCTCGAGCGTTTGTCCTGGGAGACCGATACAACGCTTCACATAGTTCTCACGACGGTCAACAGGACGCCAACTTACTTCACCATACTCTTGCGAATTGAGGCGAACATATTGGCGACCCAACTCGTAGATGCGATTGAAGTACTGACGCTGTTCCTGCTTTGTCATATTCCCGAGCTGAGGCTGAGTGCCTGTCTGTTGCTGGTAGAGTCCTGCACCAAATCCGTAGCACATGGCATAGTATTCGGTTTGGTATCTGATGTCGCTGACGATGGTGTCACCTGCGGGATAGTTGAAGACGACGATATCGTTGAGCTGGACTGGTTTGGGAGTCACTCTCTTGTACTTCCATTGTGGCCACTCGATGTAGCTCTTGCCGCCAAAGGGAAGTGTGTGCTGGCAGAGAGGCATGTGAAGCGGCGTCTGAGGCACTCTGGGGCCATAGCTCATCTTGCTTACGAGAAGATAGTCGCCTACAAGCAGGCTTTTCTCCAAAGAGCTCGATGGAATGGTGTAGTTCTGGAAGAAGTAGATATTGACGAAGTAAACGGCTACGAGAGCAAAGACGATTGCATCGACCCAGCTCATCAAAGTCCTTACTACAGGGTTCTCCGCTTCCTTCCACCAAGTCCAGGGAATGCGCTTTGTGATGTAGGCATCGAAGATGAAAGGCACGATGATGAGTCCCCACCAAGCATCTACCCAATAGAGGAAAGCAACATAGAGGGCGATGGCAATGAGGCCTTTTGCCCAGTCTTTTGCAGTTGGCTGATATTTTTTCTTTTTGGTCATAATATGTTAGAACTTGAATAAATCGGACATAGTGAGCAGACCGTTGTGCTCCTTCGTGTATTCTGCGGCAAGGACTGCGCCAAGAGCGAAGCCCCTGCGACTGTGTGCGTCGTGGGTGATGGTTATCATATCTTCTGGCGAATCATAGGTAATGGAGTGAATGCCAGGCACTTCCTTTCTGCGGATATCATCGATGCGAAGCACACCTTCCTTAGTCTCATGAAGTCCCCAACGCTCTTTGCGATCCAGATTCTCCACGATTTGTTCTGCCAAAGTGATGGCTGTTCCTGATGGGGCATCGAGTTTGTGGACATGATGTGTCTCGACGATATTGACGTCATATTGTTCGAAACCGTTCATTATCTTTGCCAGAAACGTGTTGACAGCACCAAAGATAGCGACTCCCACGCTGAAGTTCGAGGCCCAGAAGAGCGTTTTGCCTGCCTCGCAAGCCTGCTTCACATCGTCGCCATGTTCCTTCATCCAACCTGTACTTCCGCTGACGACTTTCACTCCGGCCTTCCAGGCTTTGAGGTAGTTGTCGTATGCCGTCCAAGGTGTCGTGAATTCGATGGCGACATCGGCACTGGCGAAGGCTGGACTTTCGAAGTCCTGCTGATTGTCGATGTCAATGATGCTCACGATTTCGTGACCTCTGCTGACGGCTATTTCCTCTATCATACGGCCCATCTTGCCGTACCCTATCAGTGCTATTTTCATACGTTACCCAATAATTTTCGTGCAAAAGTACTGCTTTTTGCGCGATTTTGCGTACTTTTGTTTCACAAAATAAGTTAACGGAGCCAAAATAAGTATGGAACGACTGCTCCACTATGTCTGGAAGCACAAGATATTGCCTCTGAAACCGCTTACAACTGAAAAAGGGCAAGAGGTGGAGGTTATCGATCCCGGTTTGCACAATCACAATCAGGGTCCCGACTTCTTCAACGCAAAGATTCGTCTGGATGGGACAGTTTGGGCGGGCAATGTTGAGGTGCATCTTCGCTCGTCGGATTGGTACAGGCACAGTCACAACTGCGATCCAGCCTACAACAGCGTCATCCTTCACGTTGTGGGAGAGATTGACGGAGAGGTGAAGACAGAGGAAGGGAAGACACTTCCGCAGGTCCAGCTCGACATTCCTGAGAGCATTCGACTGGGTTACGAAGAGCTTTGCCGGACTGAGGATTATCCACGTTGTCACAGCATAATTTCCTCGATTCCATCGGTAAAATCGCATCAGTGGATGGATGCTTTGCTCGTGGAAAGGCTGAAGGAAAGATCGGAAAAAGTGGCCGAAAGAGCTGAGAGGACTGGAGGCGATTGGGAACGCGCCACTTTCGTGACCCTCAGCAGGAGTTTCGGCTTTGGTCTGAATGGTGATGCCTTCGAGCGTTGGGCCATGCGAATCCCACTCTCGTCTGCAGGGAAACATCGCGACAACCTGTTCCAGATCGAGGCTCTCTTCCTGGGAATGGCTGGTCTCATCGAAGATGTTGAGCCCCAGAAAAGCAGTCAGGAGGTCAAACTCCTCCAGCAGGAATTCGAGTTCCTGAAGCACAAATTCAGCCTTGCAGACTCGATGAAACGCGAGGATTGGCGTTTCCTGCGAACCCGCCCGAAGAACTTCCCCCACATACGAATCCTGCAAATAGCGGAGCTCTATCATAGTGGACGTGCACAGATGGGTAAGTTGCTGGAAGCCAAAAGCATAGATGAGTTGCAAGAATGCCTCGGAGTGAAGGGAATGACAGCAGCAAGCAGGAGGCTGCTCATCATCAATACGGTTGTGCCCCTACTGTTCGCTTATGGCCGACACATTAGTGATGAGAGCATCTGCCAGCGTTCCATCCGGCTTCTGGAGGAACTTCCAGCTGAGAACAATTACATTCTCCGGCAATGGAAAGAATGTGGCTTGGAGGTCAACTCAGCTGCTGACAGTCAGGCACTTATACAATTGAAGCGGCAATATTGCGACAGAACAGATTGCCTGAGATGCAGGTTCGGATACGAATACCTGAAAGGTAGTTCGCAAACGTCAAACGTGACAAATGCAAACGTCAAACGTGACAAACGCGAACACCTAACTTGACGATGGCAAACGTAACACTATACAATCGCAATCGTAACACTATACAAATGCAAACGTAACACTATACGATTTAAAACGACTAAGGAAATGAAATACGCATACGAACTGAAGATGAAGGTCCGCGACTATGAGTGCGATATGGAGGGAATCGTCAACAATGCTAATTATCAGCACTTTATGGAGCATACCCGGCACGAATTCCTGCTCGAGGTCGGCATCAGTTTTGCTGAGATGCTGGAGCAGAATATCGTGTCCGTAGTGGCGCGAATCACGATTGACTACAAGACGCCGCTCAGAAGTCGTGATGAGTTCCTCTCTTGCCTCAACATCAAGCAGGAAGGCATCCGTTATGTCTTCTACCAAGACATCTATCGCGCTTCCGATATGAAGCTGGCTGCGAAGGGAAAAGTCGATGTGGTTTGTCTCGTGGACGGCAAGCTGAGCCGTTGTCCTGAACTGGAAGAGAAACTGAAAGCCTACTATCCGGAAGTATGACCGACCAGGAGACGCTTTACATGATGGCTTTGACGCAGGTTCCCTCGCTCAGCCTGACGAACCTTCACTTGCTGGTCAAGGAGTTGGGTTCGGCTTCTGCCATTTACGAAAACCGCAAGGATCTGAAGCAGGTTCTGCCTTCTGCATCCAAGAAATTTCTCGATGGAATGGGCAATTTTAGCACATTCATGAAGCGAGCCGAAGAGGAATTGAAGTTCTGCCAAAAGGGGAAAATCAAGTGTCTGGGACTGAACGATGAGGACTATCCCCAGCGACTCAAAGACTGTAATGATGCTCCCATTCTGCTCTACTATATGGGCTCGGCCAATCTCAATTCGCAGCACATCGTCAGTATGGTGGGGACGAGACAGATTACGAGCTACGGGAAAGACCTTTGCCACTCGTTTATCCGCGATTTGAAGCAGATTTGCCCAGATGCTTTGGTTGTGAGCGGATTGGCTTATGGAGTGGATGTGAATTGTCATCGGGCAGCTTTGGAAGAGGGTTTGGAGACTGTTGGCGTCCTTGCTCACGGGCTCGACCAGATCTATCCTCGTCATCATCGCGAGACTGCGAAACAGATGATTGCGCAAGGTGGCTTGCTGACTGAGTTCATGTCTGGAACTGCGATAGACAAAAGGTTCTTCGTCCAGCGCAATCGTATCGTGGCGGGACTGTCGGATGCGGTCATCGTGGTGGAAAGCGCCACCAAGGGAGGTTCCCTCATCACAGCAGATATCGCCCTCAGCTATGACAGACCGGTCTGGGCTTTCCCCGGTCGCGTTCACGACAAATACTCGTCTGGTTGCAACAAACTCATCTTCGCGAATACTGCCACCCTGTTGACTGGAGCCGAAGATTTCTGCTTTTCTATGGGTTGGACAGACGATATCCAGCATCAGAAACAACTCTCCGAAGGCATTCAGCAAGAGCTCTTCGCGGACGATTATACGGAAGAGGAACAGATTGTCCTACAGGCACTTATGAAGGACGACAGCAAGCAAATCAATGTCCTCGCAGTGGAAACGAACATCCCGATTGGCGAACTCTCCAGCCTTCTCTTTTCGCTCGAGATGAAGGGTGCAGTTCAAATGCTCGTCGGAGGCAAGTACAAATTGCGCAGATAAACACCCACCGGGGCGACATTTAGGACAATAAAAGGAGATTTTGCACAATCCTGGTTTCAGGAAAAAGTGCAAAGTGGTGAAATTTTCCTATAAAAAGTTTGCAGATATGAAAATAATTCCTACCTTTGCAAACGGCTAACATAAAAACAGGAAAGAGTCAAGGGTTCCAACTTAGGCAGTTGGGATTCTTCTTTTTTTTCGTGTTTTGCCAAAGGTCGAGAGGCTATATAAATAGATAATGTATAACTAAAACATAAAACAGTTAAATGGCTTACATGACACAAAAGGGCTACGACGAGCTCGTGGCAAAGCTGCAGCACATGGAAAGCATAGACAGACCCGCAGCCAGCGCTGCTATCGCAGAGGCTCGCGACAAGGGAGACCTGTCGGAGAATGCTGAATATGATGCTGCAAAAGAGTGGCAGGGCAAGCTCGAGACAGAGATTGCTATGCTCAAGAAGACTATTATCGAGGCAAAGATCATTGACACCACTCACCTCGACACCAGCACAGTCCAGATTCTTTCTACTGTCGAACTGCGCAATGTGAAGAACAAAATGACGATGAAGTACACTATCGTCAGCGCCACAGAGGCAGACCTCCGAAGCGGCAAAATCAGCGTGGAAACGCCCATTGCCAAAGGTTTGCTGGGCAAGAAGGTCGGCGACATCGCAGAGATCAAAGTGCCTCAGGGAACGATTCAGCTGGAGGTGGTAAGCATCTCGTTTGACTGAATGAAGTGATTCGCCAAATCGTAAATAGTAAACCGTCAAATCGTAAATAGAAATGGCAAGCATCTTTTCCCGTATTGTGGCTGGCGAGATTCCCAGCTACAAGATTGCTGAGGACGAGCGTTACTATGCTTTCCTTGACATCAGTCCCTTGCAGAAAGGTCACACCCTGGTGATTCCAAAGCGCGAAGTCGATTACATCTTCGACCTCGAGGATGACGAACTGGCCGGACTGCAAGTGTTTGCAAAGAAGGTGGCGAAGGCCATCAAGAAGGCCATTCCCTGCGTGAAGGTGGGACAGTGTGTGCTCGGACTGGAGGTTCCTCACGCCCACATCCATCTCGTACCCATGCAGAGCGAGGCCGATATGCGCTTCACCAACCCGCATCTCAAGCTCACACCAGAAGAGTTCGAGCAGATTGCCGAGAGTATCAGAAAGGAAATGTAAAACTATCAACTAAACAAATACAACTATGAAGACAAGAATCATCACCGCCATTGCTTTGCTCTGCATCGCTCTTGGCATACAGGCTCAGAAACATGAATTCGCCAACTGGAAGCGCTATGCTGGTGCTAACAAGGAACTCGGTGCTCCCGCAAAGGGCGAGAAGCGCGTCGTTCTGATGGGCAACTCCATCACCGACGGTTGGCCTCGCACACGTCCTGAGTTCTTCAAGGACAACAACCTCATCGGCCGCGGCATTGGCGGTCAGACCAGCTACCAGTTCCTGCTGCGTTTCCGCGAGGATGTCATCAACCTGCAGCCCAAGGTCGTTGTCATCAACTATGGCACAAACGACATCGCCGAGAACACCGGAGCATACGATGAGGACTTGACCTACGGCAACGTTCTCTCGATGGTCGAGCTGGCCAAGTACCACAAGTGCAAAGTCATCCTGACCAGTTGTCTCCCTGCCGGAGGTTTCAGCTGGCGTCCTTCCGTAACAGACAGCATGGACAAGATTCGCAAGCTCAATGCCCGCGTGCAGGCTTATGCAAAGGCCAACAAGATTCCTTATGTCGATTACTTCAGCGCTATGGTGAATGCTGAAGGCACAGCCATGAAGGCAGAACTGGCTAACGACAATCCCGGCGTACACCCCAATGCAAAGGGTTACGAGGTGATGGAGAACCTGCTCCTGCCTGTCATCAAGAAACTTCGCTAACGGATCTCATGGCAGACAACAAGTATTGTCTCATCCTGGCCGGAGGCAACGGCAGTCGTCTCTGGCCCATCAGCCGCACAGTCAAGCCCAAGCAGTTCCTCGACCTCTTTGGTACGGGACGAACTCTGCTGCAGCAGACCTACGACAGAGTCGCCAAGTTCATCGACCCCTCGCACATCTATGTCAGCACCAACGTGGCCTATCTGCCGCTCGTCTATGAGCAGTTGCCCGAGGTGGACGATATGCACATCCTGGAAGAGCCGCTTCGCAGGGGCACTTTGGCAGCTGTGGCTTGGGGCTCCGTCTTCATTGCCAAGCAGAACCCGCAGGCAACCCTGTTCGTCACACCTTCCGACCAGATCATCCTGAAGGAGGAGGAGTACCGCCAAGATGTGCTCGACGGACTGGAGTTCGCCAGCGAAAACGACGGACTGCTGGTGATGGGCATCACGCCTTCGCGGCCTGAGACGGGCTACGGCTACATCCAGATGAACGACGACGAGCCGCTCAGTCACGACATCTTCCCTGTGAAATCGTTCACGGAGAAGCCAAACGACGAGTTCGCCAACATCTTCATTCAGGAGGGCAACTTCCTCTGGAACACAGGTCTGCTGTGCTTCAGCTCGCGCGTCATGCTGGACAATCTGTTCATGCTCGTGCCCGAGTACAGAATGGAGATACCCCGCATGATGGCAGAAGCCGAGAGCGCCGACCCGAAACTGGTGCCCGAGAGCTTCAACGTCCTGCCCAACTACAACATGGACGTCAGCATCCTGGAGCGCAGCGAGCACGTCTATGTCCAGCACGGCCACTTCGGCTGGGCCGATATCGGCACCTGGGCAAGCATCGGAAAGGACGCTCCGAGCGACAACGAGGGCAACGTCCTGATGGGCACAAACGCTTTCCTCTACGAATGCTCGGGCAACATCATCCGCCTTCCGGAAGGTCACACGGCAGTCGTCAAGGGCCTGAAGGACTATGTGGTGGCCGAGGAAGGGGAGTTCCTGATGATTTGCCCCCGTCAGGATGTGGCGGCTATGCGCAAAATGCACACAGACACTAAGTTCGGAGAACCGAAAAATTAGTTCATAGTTTATAGTTCATAGTTCATAGTTATACTCGTCGCTCAACTTGCAGCAAGAGGGCATTAACGCCTTTAATTATGAACTATGAATTAAGAATTATGAATTAAGTACAGCCTCCTTCACCTGCTCAGCGTCCACGAAGACGCCTCGAACAGGTTTGTCATCCCTGATAACGTCTTCCGTCCAGTTGGGTTCGCCAAAGAACTCATTCGGGTGGAAGACGTGCAGTTTATAGAACTTCGTCAGGTTCAGGCGCAGTTCTGTCGTTATGGCAGGCTTGAGCGAGAAGGGTTTGTCCTGCTTCCAGGCGATGGCCTGAATGCAGAGGCGTTCCAAATCGTTGACCTGCGAACGGTCGAAAGCCTCCACGAAAAGCTTGCTGTTGGGCTCTATGATGCCCGAGAAGCGCAGCCGCCAACTGGCCCCTTCGGCACTCATCAGCGAGACCTGCATGTAGTAGTTGCTGTCGTTCACCAGGTACGACTCGAAGCCCGTGCTGGAGATTTCCTTCACCTCGTCGGGCAGGAAAGAGAGGTAGAGGTTGAGCCGCTCTCCCTCGCGGCGTTCGAGGGGCTTGGGCTTGAACGTTATCGGCTTCTCTTCGGGTTCTTCCCGTTCCCTCGCTTTGGCGGTCTGGCTGGGGAGGGGCTTCTCCCTCTCAATCGTGTTCACCTTCCCGATGTCGTATTCTTCGTTGCCCACCACCACAACATCCTGCATCAGCATCGGAATCTCGAAGCCGTCCTCGTCTTCCACCAGGACAATGTTCTTCCCTTGGAATCCACTCACTCTGCCGCCTCCCACCTCGGAGAGGAAACGCACCTGATCGCCTATCTTCATCGTTTCGTTCTTTCTGGTATCTTGTGCAAAGATACGAAAAAAATCTTTAATGCGCGCCATGTTTGCAAACGTATTGTGTTACGATGGCGATTTACTAGTGTTACGATGGCGATTTACTAGTGTTACGATTGCTATTTACTAGTGTGACGTTTGCTATTTACCTTGGCAGTGTTGTATCAGTAAGTCAATGTCTTTTGGGATAAGGATACGCCGCTGCGTGTCCTCATTCATATATGGCGTGCCGTGATGAGATTCTTAACGTGTGATGTTGGCCACTTTCACGTGTGATGTTTTGAATTACGATACAAAGTTACGACATTCTAAAGTGGCGTTGAAAACTTGCGAAAAGATTTGAAAAGATAAGCAAAGATTTTCTTGCATAATTCGTTTATTTTTAGTAACTTTGTAACGAAAAAGACAACGGACAAATCGGTTGTCTGTAGTCTGTAGTCAAAAAAGAAGACCATGAAAAGCGCATACAAATACGAATTGGCAGATGCTGCCGGAGTGAGTTACACTACATTTTACCGCTGGATGAACGAGAACCGCAACATTTTGGCAAGTTTCGGCGTGAAGCCCACCGCAAAGATGCTCCCTCCAAGGGCAGTCGCATGGATTTGCCAGCAATACGGGATCGACTTCCCTAAAGTAGCGTAAAGCGTATCATATTTCGCGTAAATGATACGTGATACGTTTTACCAAAGCGCCTCCAGAACGGCGTTTCAGGAAAATAGTAGCGTAAAGCGTATCATATACGAAAAAAGTGATACGCATATACGATTTGGAGGTCTATTATTATATATAATAATAGAGGTTCATTCCTGAGGGGGTGTATCATATTTCGCGTAAATGATACGTGATACGTTTTACCAAAGCGTCTCCAGAACGGCGTTTCAGGAAAATAGTAGCGTAAAGCGTATCATATACGAAAAAAGTGATACGATGTGGTGGCCGTCCTGAACATCATGGCGGGCAACTAAGCCCCTCTCCACAGATTCCACAAGCTGAAACAAGAAGAGCACTCTCCCAAAACTGGAAGAGTGCTCGTTCAAAGTCCGTTCTCTGTTCTTTTTAGAGTTCTGCGTCGCTGCACTGGAAGGTTGTGCCCCGACGGATGTCGCCTGTCTGCAGGCCAAGCTTCAGCCACTTCATGCGCTGCTTCGATGTGCCGTGAGTGAAGGTTTCCGGCTGGGAATAGCCGCGAGCCTTCTCCTGCAGGTAGTTGTCGCCGATGACTTGAGCGCAGCGGATGGCTTCCTCCAAGTCGCCGTCTTCCAGGCTGCCGAACATCTTGTTGTCGTGATAGGCCCAGACGCCGGCATAGAAATCGGCAAGGAGCTCGAGGCGGACACTCAGCTTGTTGGCCTCAGTCTGGTTGAGCTTCGCCATTTGCTGGTGCACCTTTCCAAGCGTGCCAAGCAGATATTCCACGTGGTGCCCCACTTCGTGAGCGATGACGTAGGCATAGGCGAAATCGCCGTCAGCACCCAGCTGCTGCTTCATCGAAGTGAAGAAGGAGAGGTCGATGTAGAGGCACTGGTCGGCCGAGCAATAGAAGGGGCCCATGCTTGCCGAGCCGTTGCCGCAACCGGTCTGGACGGCTCCTGTGTAGAGCACCATCTTCGGCGCCTCGTATTTGCGGCCGATCTTCTTGAACTCCTCTGTCCAGACGTCTTCCGTTCCAGCAAGGATCTGCTTCGAGAACGTGGCCAGAGCCTGTTCTTCCTCTGTGAATTCGCGACCGCCTTCTGCCTGTTCCGTCACCTCGCCCATCATGCTTGGAGCCAAGCTGATGATGTCCGTGAGGTTCAGGCTGCCCTTCGAGAGGAAAGTCATCAGCAGGGCGATAATGATGCCGACAATGCCTACGCCGCCAGCTTTGGCAGCGGTCATTCCGCGACGATCGTCGACGTTTGTACTTTCTCTTCTTCCTGTCAGTTTCATAATATCGAGTATTGGTTTATATTTGGTCTTTCGTCTGCAAATATATAAAAAATTCTTTATTCTTCATCTTTCATTCTCCTTTTTTTTGTACCTTTGTGCCCGTTTATGGATACAAAGCACATTCAAATACGCGACTACGACTATCCTTTGACCGACGAACGCATAGCTAAGTTCCCTTTGCCAGAGCGGGACAGCAGCAAACTGCTCGTCTACGAGAGCGGCAACATCAGCGAGACGGTATTCCGCTCCCTGCCTGCGCTTTTGCCCGAGGGCAGTCTGATGGTCTTCAACAATACGCGCGTCATACAGGCGCGGCTGCATTTCCGCAAAGGAGAGGCTCAGGACGGAGCCCTCATCGAAATATTCCTCCTGGAGCCTGCCGACCCCGTAGAGTATCAGGAGAACTTCGCCCGGAAGGGGACTTGCTCGTGGTATTGCCTCGTGGGAAACCTGAAGAAATGGAAGGAAGGGCCTCTGACGAGAGAATTCAAAATTCAAAATTCAAAATTCAAAATCACTGCGGAGCGAATGGGCGTTCATGGAACCAGTCAGGAGATAAGGTTCACTTGGGATGCTAACCTGACTTTCGCCGAGATCCTCGACGCTATCGGCGAACTGCCCATCCCTCCGTATTTGAACCGTAAAACGCAAGAGAGCGACAAGACGACCTATCAGACCGTCTATTCCAAGATAAAAGGCTCGGTCGCAGCCCCAACAGCAGGACTGCACTTCACGAAGCGTGTCCTTGCAGACATCGACGCAAAGGGCATCGAGCGCGAAGAGGTGACGCTTCACGTGGGAGCTGGAACATTCCGTCCCGTCAAGAGCGAGGACATCGGCGGGCACGATATGCACACAGAGCACATTGCTGTCCATCGCCACACCATCGAGCGCCTCTTGGCTCATGGGGGCGAAGCGATTGCTGTGGGGACAACCAGTGTGCGCACCCTCGAAAGCCTGTATTATATGGGAGTGCTGGCAAAGACCCTCTCTGAATCCCCCTCTAGGGGGAGAACCGAAGAAAACCTCCCAATAAAGGGGGAAGATGGGAGGGGGTCTCTTCATGTCCCCCAATGGATGCCGTATGAGTACGATGGTTCGCTCTCCACAATGGATGCCCTCACGGCCTTGCTCTGCTATATGGACGAGCGAGACGAGGAAGTGCTCCATTCCAGCACCCAAATCATCATAGCTCCGGGCTACAAGTATCACATCGTCCGTCGCATGATAACCAACTTCCACCAGCCACAAAGCACGCTTCTCCTTTTGGTGAGCGCCTTTATCGGAGAGGGTTGGCACGATGTCTACGACTACGCTTTGAGCCACGATTTCCGCTTCCTCAGCTATGGTGACAGCTCGATGCTCATCCCCTGAACAGGAAACCAGACACACTTCGTTTCTGCTCAAATCATAGCGAAAACGCCTTTTTTCTGCAGAAAAGTGCAAATAAAACGAATTTTTCAGCAAAGATTGTACTATTTTTGCGAAGGAATTCCTATCTTTGCATCACAGAATTCAAGAAAAAGCATTTCGCATGAAAACAAGATGTCTCCTGCTGGTTGCACTTTGCCTGCAACTCTTTTCCCTGACCACAAAAGCCGATGGGCTGCAGGTCGTGAGCTCTCCCGTCGATGGTTGCTTCACGATTGCAGGTTCCGTATCGACCGATAAGGCCATCGTCCTCTATGATGCCAACGATGGCGAAGTGGTGACAACGGTGGTCGATTGTCTCCTTTCAGACCTGAAAGCAGTCACAAAGAAGACATTCATGAAGTACAAGGCTGAGCCCACAACGCTGAAGTGTCCTATCATCGTGGGCACTATCGGTCAGTCGAGTCACATCGACCAGCTCATTTCCGATGAAAAGATAGATGTGAGTGATGTCGAGGGCAAGTGGGAAGCGTTTGGTATTCAAGTGGTTGACAATCCTATGGAAGGTGTGGAGCGAGCCCTCGCCATCTTCGGTTCGCAACCTCGAGCCACAGCCTATGGTATGTTCGAACTGAGCCGCATGATGGGCGTTTCACCTTGGATTTGGTGGGCAGATGTTACGCCAACCACCCGGATGCAGCTCTACGTAACACCCGGCAGACGCGTCTTCGGTTCGCCTTCTGTCAAGTTTCGTGGCATCTTCCTCAACGACGAGGACTTCGGCCTTCGCCCTTGGGCAGCGAAAAAGATGGACACCAACCTGAACAACTTTGGTCCCAAGACCTATGCCGCCATCATGGAACTGCTGCTTCGCCTTCGTGCCAACACGCTTTGGCCAGCTATGCATGCAGGCTCCCGAGCCTTCTGGTTCGAAAAGACAAACATCCCCCTCATCATGAAGTACGACATCTACATGGGCTCCAGCCACTGCGAACAAATGTTGAGGGACAACGAGTACGAATGGGGCAAGACAGGCGACAAGTTCGGCGGTCACGGCAACGACGACTGGTACGGGCATTAACGGCTACAGCAACACCGCTGAGCGAGTTGCCGCTTTGACAGAGATAATTGCTTATCAAAGACAACTCCTTGCAGACAGTATAGGCGACCCAACCCGCATTCCGCAAATCTTCATCCCCTACAAGGAAGTGCTCGACTGCTATAATGCAGGTCTGCAGGTTCCTGAGGACGTCACACTGATGTGGGTGGATGACAATCATGGCTACATTCGCCAAATGCCCAATTCTGCTGAACAAGCCCGTTCAGGAGGCAATGCCGTCTACTACCACCTCTCCTATTGGGGCTCGCCCGACTCCTACCTTTGGCTCAGCACCATCTCACCCTCTCTCTGCAGCTACGAGTTGTGCAAAGGTTATGCGCAAGGCATTCAGGACCAATGGATTATCAATGTCGGAGACATCAAGCCCGCTGAAGAGGAGCTGGAGTTCTGCATGGACCTCGCTTGGGACATCAACAGTTGGACACCAGAGCGCGCTCATCTCTATACTCGCGACTGGGCAGCACGAACTTTTGGCGAGGACTATGCTGACGAAATCAACGAGATAAAGATGGCTTATTACCGTCTTGGCATAGCAGCTAAGCCCGAACATGTGCAGCTCTGCCACTTCGACCACTCGAACGCACAGATAGATGCGCGCATCGAAGAATATCAAGAACTCTATCAAAGAACTGTTGCCCTGCGCTCTCGCATTCCTTCCTCGCTTCGCAACGCCTACTACGAACTCGTCGAGTACCCTGTTTGCGCTTGTACAGACCAGAATATCAAACTGTTGCGAGCCCGTCAGAGCTTCGTCTATGCTTGGGCGGGACAGGGCGAGAAGGCTCTCTCGTACTCAGCAGATGCACAGAAAGCCTTCGACGAAATCGTGACGCTGACCAACAAATACAACACAGGCATTGCCAGCGGAAAGTGGAACGGCATGATGAGCTACAAGCCAAACAACTGGAGCCAGCACCTGATGCCAGCTGTGGCCACTTCCGACAACGTGGCAGAACAGCAGAGCAGCATCCTTCAGCCCAAAGTCAACATCATCGCCGGAGGCAGTTACAACAATGCATCCTCCACAGTGAAGACGCTGGAGGGACTGGGCATTCGAGGCACTACAGCAACTGTCTGGCCACTCGATATGGAGGCTTACACCAATGCCAACAATGCCCCCTATGCCGACTACACTCTGCCTGTACAAGAAGGCCTCAACGTCATTCAGGTGCGCTGCTTGCCCACATTCCGCCTCAACACCAATTATGATATGCGTCTCGCCATTTCCGTCGAGGGAAACAACGCTACGATCATCTCCATCAAGCAAACGGAGCGAACAGAGTCTTGGGACGAGACAGTGGCTCAAGGCTACATCCCAGCTGCTGTTCACTACATGAGCACTGAGGACAAGACGGTCAAAGTGCGCGTCTACTTCATGGATCCTGGGCTTTGTGTCAGCGCTTTGGCAAGCATACCTTTCAAGGCTGGAGACGATGACCTCACAGACCTTCTCACCAATCCCGACTTCGAGTATGGCGGCACAGCTGGAACTCTCAATCCGCAAGGTGGCCTCATTCGAGGCGTACCCAAAGGCTGGAGAGCAACAAGCATCACAAACGGCAATTCGTGGGGCATCAATCAGGATGCCAAGCATCTGTGGGGTATCAACATCTTCTGGGCAAGTGGCAAGCCTCTGCCCAACTCGTATGAACTCTCGCAAACCATTCCTGCATCGAAACTCGGAGCTGGCACATACCTCGTGACCTGTTTGCTTGGTGTGCAGAAAGACAAGCTGGCAAACTGTCGACTCTTTGCCAACAAGAACGTCCAATACTACGGAAAGGAGAGCGACTATACAGCCTCGATGCTCACCAATGGCGAGACCAACACCTTTGCGGGCTATGGCGCTTCCGGAGCGGGCAAAATGACTTTGCATCCGATGGCAGTGATGGTGACGCTCAAAGACGGAGAGGCTCTGAAGCTCGGCATCCGTACAAGTAATTTCAAGGCCGATGGAACACGCTCCACGAACGACAGTCACGGATGGTTCAAGGTGGACCATTTCCGCTTGCAGCGTATCGATGCAAAAGACGAAGCAGACGGAATCGGAGCACTTCCCCAAAGGGAAAGCAAGGAGGGGACTTACACCTTCTACGACCTTCAAGGCCGCAAGCTCCCTTTTGGCTTATCCCGTCAGAACGGCCTATTCATCATGCGTCGTCCTGACGGCAGTATCGTCAAACTGGCTAAGTAACTGAGAACGAGAGGGCCGCAGCCATTGCAGCCCAACGCTCTTGCTTACATCTGCCAATGCAACATGGGGCGTTTCCAAACGTCACACGTGATGATTGCAATCTTGGCACGTGACATTTGCGATTTACCCACGTGATGTTTGCAATTTACCTACGTGATGTTTTCAGATGCTCGCAGATACTTCGTCAATTACTCAAAGGTGATATAGGGACGCAGTCTGTCGAGGTCGGTCTGACGGAAGCCTTCGAGGCGCGAAAGCTCGTCAAGGGATTGCAAATCCCCTTTGTTGCGTCGATGCTCGAAGATGGCTTTGGCTTGATAGAAGTTGAGATAAGGATGCTTCATCAACTGCTGGACGGAAAGCTTGTTGACGTTGATCTTCTTGATTTCGACGGGTGAAACGCTCATGTATTTCAGTACGGAATCAGGCATTTCGATGGCTTCCATTGCCTGCTCGACAGAGGTAAACCCGCCAAGCGTCTTTCTGTATGCGACAATTCGGGCTGCTCTTCTGGAAGCGATGCCTGGAATCATCTTCAGGAGCGAAGTGTCGGCTGTGTTGATGTCGATGGTCTGGCCGAAATGTATTTTCTCTTGCTTGGGGAAAGAATCCTGCCTAGTTTGCTTCACTTCGGCAATTGTCTGCTCTCTCGGAGCTTCCTCTGCGAAGGGTTTTCGTACCTCAGGTTCGACGTATTGAAACGCTTTTGCAATCTTGATATAAGGTCTCAATCGCTCCCATTGTTCGTTGGTCATACCTGGAACTCGCATAAAATCCTCAGGCTTATGGTAGCGTCCATGTTTGGCTCGGTAGCGATAGATGCTACGGACTTGCCAAGGGGATAGTCCGAGGCGCAAAAGAGTCGTACTGTCTGCCGTATTAGGATCGAAAGGGAAGGTCTCGAAAGGCTCTTCATCAACTGCATAAATGTATTGTTTTCCAGGATGGCCTGATCTCTCTGAACTCTTCTCTATGCCCTCTGTCGTTGATTTTGGACTATGCCAAGTCCATAGAGAATAGCCAAGAACGCCTACAATCAGCACGCATTCGATGACCAGCAAACCTCTTCTCTGTGAGGGTGTGAATATGGGCAAGCGTTTCATGAGAGAAGTTCCTGCAGGAAGACAGCAGCAATGGCAATGGGTGCGACGTAGCGGATAATGAAATAGTAGAGGCGGAACAGCTTGAAATGAATGGTGCCGCCATTCGTCAACTCATTCTCTACCAATTTCCTATCCAAGTACCAACCAGTAAAGAGACAGATGATGATACCACCAAGAGGCAAAATGATCTTGGAAGCCGTGAAGTCGAACAACTCGAAGATATTCAGGCCGAAAAGCTTGATGTCGCTCCAAACGCCGAAAGAGAGGGAACAGGCTATGCCAAGTGTCATACAAGCTACGGAAACGGCAACAGATGCCTTCTTGCGCGAAATGTGGAAGGCCTCCAAGACGTAAGCCGTCACACTCTCGTGCAAGGACATCGCGCTGGTAAGCGCTGCCAGCAAAAGCAACAGATAGAAGAAGCTCGAGAAGATGTAGCCAAGCCAAGGAACATGACTGAATGCGATGTTGAACACACTGGGAAGTGTGATGAAGACGAGGCCCGGACCAGCATCCACGCTGACCTCCTCGACACTGAAGACGGCAGGAAAAATGATGAAGCCGGCCAAGATGGCAACTATCGTATCGATGACACTCACACCTACAGCCGTCTTTGGCAACTTGGTATCGGCTCGGAAATAAGAGGCATAGGTGCAGAGGCAGCCCATAGCCAAGCTTAGCGAGAAGAACGCTTGACCCACAGCACTGAGTATCACACTGGCCGTAAGTTTCGAGAAATCAGGCTTAAGAAGGAAACGCAGACCTTGCGAAGAGCCTGGCATGCTGAATGAGCAAACCACGAGAATGCCGATAATGAGGAGCAAGAGGGGCATCATAAGTTTCGAATAGCGCTCAATGCCAGACTGAACGCCCTTGGCTATGATGAAGTGCGTCAGTGCCATGAAGGCGGCTCCAGCCAGTATAGGCATCCAAGGGTCGCTGACAAAGTTTGTAAAGACATCGCTATAATCGCGGTCAGCTTGCAGTCGTCCACCCACACTCTCAATGAGATAGAAGAGGGTCCAACCGCTGATGACAATATAGTAGGACAGAATCAAGAACGCCACAAAGACACCAGCAACACCCTCGATGCGCCACCACTTGCCTGGAGCGAGCTTTGCAAAAGCGGAAATAGTGTTGGCGTGAGTATGACGGCCGATGAGGAACTCACTCATCATGACAGGGATGCCAATGAAGGCTATACAAAGCAGATAGATGAAGATGAAGGCTGCGCCACCATTGTTGCCGACTTCGGTGGGGAAGCGCCACACATTGCCCAAGCCGACGGCCGACCCTGCAGAGGCCAACACGGCTCCCAACTTGCTGCCAAAGTTATGTCTTGTTTCCATCTGTTAATGTATCTCAGTCTATAAGAAAAGCGGGAATAGTTCGTTCAGAAATATGACGAGGATGCCAATGGGGGCAACCCAACGAATGAGGAAGAGCAACGGGCGCATCGTTCGAACTGGGATGCTGCCGTCGTTGGTCAACTGTTGCTCGACAAGTTTGCGGTCGAGATACCAGCCGACAAACAAGGTTATCAGGAGTCCGCCAAGCGGCATCAGGAACTTGGTGACAGTATAGTCGAAGAGGTCGAAGAAGCCGCGACCGAAGAATGTCACTTCCTGCCAAGGTCCGAAGGAAAGCGAACAGAAGCTGCCCAGTACAAGGCAAACGAGGGTGACTATGGCTGCAGCTCGACGACGACTCTTGTTGAAGTGCTCGGAAATGAAAGCTGTGCATATCTCGTGCATGCTGATGCTACTCGTCAGAGCTGCCAACAGAAGCAAGACATAGAAGAGAAGCGAGAAGGCATAACCCAAGACAGGCATTTCGCTGAAACTGAGCAGGAAGACATTTGGCAAGGTGATGAAGACAAGGCCGGGTCCTGCATCAGGTGCTATACCTACACTAAACACAGTGGGGAAAATGATAAATCCGCTCAACACAGCCACCATCGTATCAATGATGCAGACGTTCATGGCCGAACTTACCAATCTTGTCTCGTTGTTGAAATAGGATGCGTAGGTCACCAAGCAACCCAAGCCGACACTAAGCGAAAAGAAGGCTTGGCCCATAGCTCCAAGTACAACTTCGGGCGTGACTTTGCTCAAATCTGGTCGTAATAAAAAGCGAAGACCTTCGGCGGCTCCCGTCATTGTCAGCGAGAAAGCCACCAAGAGCACGATGATGGCGAGAAGCATAGGCATCATCAGTTTCGAATAGCGTTCGATGCCATGCTGGATGCCTCGAGAAACGACAAGATGCGTCAACAAGAGGAAGACAGCAAGATAGATGATAGGCTGCCAAGGGTCGGACACAAAGGCGTTGAAAAGTGCTCCGAAATCAGTTTCACCTTGACTCTGAAGCTTTCCCAAAGCCGATTGAACTGTGTAATGAAGGGTCCATCCTGCTACCACAGAATAGAAGGAAAGCACGAGGAAACCTCCAAGTACGCCCATCATGCCAGCAACTATCCACAGCTTTTTCGGCGCAAGCTTCTGGAAAGCGCCGATGGCATTGCTGCGAGCAGAACGTCCGATGACGAACTCGCTGATCATGACTGGCATTGCAAGCAGGAATATGAAACCCAGATAGATGAGGATGAAAGCTGCTCCCCCACCCTTTCCGACCTCGGTGGGGAAACGCCAGATATTGCCCAATCCGACAGCCGAACCAGCCGAAGCCAAAATGACTCCCAGCTGACTTCCAAAACTTCCTCTTGCTGTATTACCCGAATTCATGTGGCGCAGTTTTTCACAAAATTCGTTGCAAATATACATAAAAAAGCCGTATCTTTGCAGCAAAATACAGAAAAAGAGTACTTATATGCTACATAAATACTTGTGCCGCTACCCCATCGCACTCTTTGTGGCAACCTGCATTGTCCTGCTTTCCCTGTTGCCCATTCCCGACGTGAAGGTGGGAGTCCATGTCCCTCTTGCCGACAAATGGACACATATGGTCATGTACGGAGTGTTGACACTCATCATCTGGTTGGAATACAGACGTTCGCACCAACAATGGAACACTTGGAAACTGATACTTTTCGCTTTCCTGGCACCCATCGCTTTTGGCGGACTGATGGAACTGGCACAGACCCATCTGACCACATGCCGAAGTGGTGAATGGCTCGACTTTGCCGCCAACACCATTGGTGTTTGTCTGGGAACTGTTTGCGGACTTGTGGCAAAGATTCCTACGAAGCGTTAAAGTTTCCGAACCGGGAAATTGAAGTAGGTGTCGGGAAAGGGTTCGTCAACCAAGCAGAAGTGCCACCACTCTGTTGGGAACGGCTTGAATCCGTGGCGCATCATGGCTTCACGAAGAATCATGCGATTGCAGAACTGCTCAGCAGTAATACTGCGACCTGCAGGACTCTTGCCATTGTCGCCAGTATATTCCTGCGTTTCAGGATCGCCACAAAAGTCGGGATGACTCTCCGGACCAAACCAATCGAACGTTCCACCCATATCCAACTCCTTTTCCGTCCTCATATCAAAAAGCGTCAGGTCAACTGTGGAACCTCTCGTATGCCCGCTCTTGGCACAGATGTACTCTTGGTCGAAGAGGACGCTCTTGTCGAGGTCGGGATAGAAGAATTGTCGCATCAAAGTGTCTGGGATGTTTTCCGCCCAACGAACGAAGTGGTCGACGGCTTTCTGGGGGCGGTAGGCGTCGTAGATTTTCAGGCGATAACCTAAGGCTTTCACATCGTCGCTAACAGCCTTGAGACTGTCCGCAGCCATTTTTGTCATCAGAGCTATGGGCTCGAGGTAGCCATCGATGCGTGCTCCGACGAAGTTGTAGGTGCTGAAATACCTGATTTCCAAGATGGCATCGGGCACGACATCGGTCAGCGTCACAAATTGGCTGGAGTCTTCCGTCGGGTCGGAAGGACGGTTCTGAAGGTGATTGACGAGACGGACGCCAGCATACGCGAGCACGATTGGCAGGGCGATGGCCACCAGCAGATACAAATTTCTTTTCTTCATAGTTTTCAGGTTGTTACATCATCCCATGGCTTGACTGCAAACGTGGCACGTGTCGTTGGCAAACATCACGTGTGTCGTTGGCAAACGTCAAACGTGACAAAGGCAAACATCAAACGTGACGATGGCAAACGTCACTGCAGTCGTTTGGCATTAACCCTAGAGGCGTTTATTCATTTGACGAGATACTTCTTCTTCTGAAAGATGTAAAGCCCGTTGTCGAGCTGCGCCAACTGCTCTTGGGTGGCGTTCTTCTTGACTATTTTCCCATCAGGGGCATAGACATCCGACGAGCCATTGTTCGCCTCGTCCTTAACCTCATCTATAGGTGTGGCAGTGTCACTTGCAGGGAACATCAGCATAAGTGCAGGCATACCGCTAGCTCCATAACTCTCCACAACATCGCTCTCCGATGTTCGTTGGGCGAAGTTCCCCTTTTGGATGCCGCGAGTCTGGTCTCTGTAGGTATAGGCCTTCTGGATATTTCGCTGGATATGCAACATGTACGTCCTCGTCGAATTATAGTCCAAATCACAGTCGTAGATGAGAATCCTCATGTATTGCGCATAGATGGCGGCATAGATGCCTTGCTCATAGCCGTTCTCATATTTGAGGACATAATTGGTGCACATATTGTCTATCACATAGTCGGCGGCCTTTTTGGCCTTGGTCAGATAGTTGCTCTCGCCAGTAAGTTTGTAGAGCAAGCAGCTTGCGCCAATATATGTGGCCTGATTGTAGAGATGGTCCGTAAACTCAGGACCGCCACCATGAATGCCGTCAGCCACTCGGCCAGAACTGTTGACAAGCGTAGCATCTGCCCAAGCATAGATTTCCTTGGCTTTCTCGAGATACCACTCCTTCGTCTGTTTCGTAGGACGAGGCACAGTTGGAGGAGTCCTTCCTTCAGGCACAAGTTTATGAAGCAGACAGGCTGCAATCACAGTTGGGAAGTTGATGCAAGCGGAACGGAAGTCGCCAGGTTTGTGAGGATTGGCATGAGCGATAGGCTGCCACTCCCAAAACATACCGCCACCATACTTGCCTTCGAAGCGGGCAGGGTCAGCATACGAGCCGTCGTCGCCCACCTTGGCGGAGCCATACCACACCCTGCAGAAACTCTTCTCTGAGTTTAGCAGGTACTCTAACTTGCCAAAAGTCTCGTAAGCACGAGCCAAAGCACATGTCCACCACATTATGTCATCGTAGACAAACCAGCCGTTGTTCGTGTTTGGGTCGTGGAAGTCGAAGTTGACATAATGCGATTTCTCGCCACTATAAATCTTGTCGTGCAAGCTCTTGTACTTCCTGACACGAGCAGCATCACCCTCAAACTTGGCACGATTGTAGGCATTGATGACCATATCATACATGATGGCCTGGCACCAGATAGCGGCTGCACAACCAGAGACATCGTTGTCGCGGTATCCGTTGCCACGATGGTCAGCATTGGGTTGCTTTGTGTCGGCCTTGTAGATGTTTCGCGAGTTATCAAGGAAAGCCGCGTTGAAGTCGTCATACGCTTTCCACTCAGCCTCATCATCATAGGTGACGGGATATTGCGCAGCAGCATAACCTGCCCAAGCAAGCATGCCAAGAATGAGGATTAACTGTCGTTTCATTGCTGCTTCTTTTTATCTCTTTTTCTTACCTTTAGCGGCAGGTTTGTACTCCTTGCTGAACGAATAAGGAGCCGCATCAGCCGTCGTTCCACGCTGTTGGTTGGGCTGGGACTGCATAGTATAGTCCATCTTCATGCCAGCCACGAGGTCTGTGTGCTTGACAAAGTTCTTGCCATACTCAGCACCATTAACCTTGAGAGTTCCCACATAACGGTTCTCGTCACTTTGTTGGGGGGCTGTAATGACAACATCCTTGCCGTTCTCGAGGTGCAGAGTCATCTTCTTGAAGTAAGGTGCGCCAAGAACATACTCGCCACTGCCAGGACAAACGGGATAGAAGCCCATAGCCGTGAAGATGTACCAAGCAGAGGTCTGGCCGTTATCCTCGTCTCCGCAATACCCGTCAGCATGAGCATTGTACATACGATTCATGGTTTCGCGAAGCCAATACTGTGTCTTCCAAGGCTGGCCACTATAGTTGTACATGTAAATCATATGCTGGATGGGCTGATTGCCGTGAGCATAGTTGCCCATGTTCATGATCTGCATCTCGCGAATCTCATGGATAACGCCACCATAGTAGCTGTCGTCGAAGATAGGAGGAAGGATGAATACGCTGTCGAGCATCTGGTTGAAGACATCGTTGCCACCCATCAAGTCGATAAGTCCCTGAGGATCGTGGAACACACTCCAAGAGTAATGCCAGCTGTTGCCTTCTGTGAAAGCATCGCCCCACTTGAAAGGATTGAAGTTGGGAGCCCATTCGCCATTAGCAAGTTTGCCACGCATGAGATTGTGGCTCTTGTCGAAGAGGTTCTTATAGTTCATGGCATGTTCGGCATAGACCTTAATCTCTTTCTCGGGTTTGCCAAGAGCTTGTCCCAATTTATAAATGCTCCAATCGTCGAAAGCATATTCCAAAGTGCGGGCAGCACTCTCGTTAATGCTGTCGTAAGGAACGTAACCCAGCTTGTTATACGTTTGCCATTGCTTGCGACCACTAGTAGTGCGAGGCAGATCGGCATTTGCTCCATGCTTGACAGCCTCCCAAAGTGCGTCGATGTCATAGCCTCTGATGCCCTTGAGATAAGCGTCTGCAACGACACTTGCCGAGTTGTTTCCAACCATGCAAGCACGATGACCAGGAGCGCTCCACTCTGGCAGGAAGCCACTCTCCTTGTAAGCATTGGCCCAGCCCTCTTGCATCTTTTGGCTCATGCCAGGATACATCAGGTTAACCAACGGGAAAAGAGCGCGGAAAGTGTCCCAGAAACCAGTATCTGCAAAGAGGTAACCCGGCAGGACTTCGCCATTGTAAGGGCTATAGTGAACAATCTCGCCCTTCGCATTAATCTCGAAGAAACTGCGAGGGAAAAGGGTGCTGCGATAGAGACAGCTGTAGAAAGTACGCAAACGATCTACGTCACTATTATCATCCACATCGATGACACTCAGCACTTTATTCCATTCCTGGCGTCCTTCTTCACTTACTTGTTCCAAAGTTTTGCTGCCAAGTTCCTTGAGATTCTGTTCTGCTTGTTCGATGCTGATGAATGAACTTGCCACACGAACATTGACTTGCTCGCCTCGCTTTGTCTGGAAACCGACGGCAGCAGCTGCATGTCTGCTCGTAATCTCCATGGCAGAAGTACTCTCCTTGCCTTCGTCGGCAGTGGAAGTATAAGTGAAAGGACGGTCGAATTGCAGTACAAAATAGTTCTTGAAATTGCGCGGAACACCACCACTATTGCGGGTTGTGTAGCCAACAACCTTGTTCTCTCCAGGAATGATCTTCACGTAAGATCCACGGTCGAAAGCATCTACGATGACAAAACTCTTGCCTTCCGGCATTGTGAAACGGAAGATGGCAGCACGATTGGTGGGTGCTATCTCAGTCGTTATGTCGTAGTCCGCAAGGTATACCTTATAATAATGTGGCTTGCTAACCTCTGCCTTGTGGCTGAACCAACTTGCGCGCTTGTCCTCATCATAGATGGGAGCATTGCCACATTCGGGCATGATGTTGAACATCGCATAGTCGTTCATCCAAGGACTTGGCTGGTGAGTCTGCTTGAAGCCGCGTATCTTTTCGGCATCATAAGTGTAGCACCATCCATTTCCCATCTTGCCTGTCTGGGGTGTCCAGAAGTTCATGCCCCAAGGCACAGCGATGGCTGGATAAGTATTACCCGTAGACAGACCGCCAGTAGAATGTGAGCCGACAAGCGGATTAACGTATTGTACAGGATCGTCTATCGCAAATGTATTTGCACAGAAGAGAGCGGCAATGGCTGCCAAAACGAGCTTCTTCATATTATAACTCCTTAATCTTTACGTTCTTGAACCATACCTCGTTGCCATGATCCTGCAGGAGGATGCGACCATCACGATTGCCGAAGTCGGGCCAATTCTTGTACTTGCTGTAAGCCACAAGTGCGTTCCACTCTTGTGTATTGCGTTCATACTCAAGCATCTTCACGCCGTTGAGCCAATGCTCTACGTGGTTGCCCTGAACGATAACTGTGGCTGTGTTCCAAGTTGTAATGTCGAAAGGCTTCTGCTCTGGAGCAGGAATGAGGTCATAGAGAGAGGCAAGTTTGCGATTGCCCTTCACGCCAAGCTTTGCATCAGGATGACGCAAGTCGTCGAGAATCTGGAACTCACAACCGATGGCACTGCCTTCGCCCTGATTCATATCAGGGTCTACGAAGTACTTGATGCCGCTGTTGGCGCCTTCAGTAATCTTGAAATCGACTTTCAGGATGAAGTTGTGATAGGTCTTGTCTGTGACAATGTCGCCGCCATTCCCGCTTTCGGCACCATTTGCAGCTTCCACTTTGAGGACGCCATCCTCTATGCGCCAACCCTTTTCGGGAAAGGTCTGAAGCTTTGCTCCACGCCATCCGTTGGTTGTCTTGCCGTCCCAAAGGAGTTTCCAGCCTTCTCGCTGTTCCTGTTCGGAGAGGACATTGTCTGTTGTAGGAGCTGAAGCAGGCTGCTCAACCACTTTCTTTACCTTTGCAGATGCTGGCAGGATTGCCAACATCGCCATTACCAATATCGTTTTTTTCATTGTTTTTTGTTGGTTATGTGACTTGTATATTATCCTTAATCAATCTTGTAGAACTCTTCCCAACCACGGCGAGGAGGCATGCCGGAGAGCATGGCGTTTGCGAACTCGTTGTTGGTGAACTTCTTTGTTCGTGGGTCGAAGAAGAGCTGGGTGTTCAGTCTTTGAGCAATTACGCCGAGACAGAAGACCTGGCAAAGCACGCCTGCGATCTGGAAGGGAGAGCGTGTCTTCTCTTCACCCTTGCAAGCACGAAGGAAGTTGAGGTAGTGATTGCTTGGGCTCTTAGGCACCTGAGGCAACTTATCCTTCATGGCTTCAGCCTTTTCCTTTGGAATGATTTCGAGTGTACTGCCGTGACTGGCTCCCTTGAAGGTGAGGTCGCGACCATAGATGATCTTGCCAGGATTGATTTTCTGCTGAGTATATTCACCCTGACCACTTGCAGGAATGCCGTCAGCCAACTTGCTCTCGCCATAACCTTCTGGCAATGGGGGCAGGTTGTCAACGCCGTCATACCAGATGACATCGCAAGGAGGCATGTTTCCGCGAGCACCAAAGCGGAACTCGATGGTGCTGCTGAAGGGATAGAAGAACTCGTTGTGGTTCTTCGCATACTTCATGTTGATTTCGTATGGCAAGCCGAGATTGAGGAACTCGTGAACGGTGTCGAGCAGATGAGCACCCCAGTCACCAAGAGCTCCCATGCCGAAGTCGTACCAGCTACGCCAGTCACCCTGATGATAGAGCTTGCTGAAGTTGTGGTAGCGAATGCCACCATGCCAAGTGTCGTAGTCCATTCCTTCAGGGATTGGGTCGCCTTCGGGCATCTTCGTCATGTTCCAATCGTACTTGTGCCAACGGCGATCATTGTTCATGTGGGCAACGACTTTGGTCACATCCTTGATGATGCCAGCTTCCTGCCAAGCCTTGAACTGGAAGTAGTTGGCTTCGGAGTGTCCCTGATTGCCGACCTGAGTGGCGAGTTCCGGGTGGCGGTTTGCCATCTCGATAAGAATCTCGCCCTCCTGGAAGGTACGGATGAGGGGCTTTTCACAATAGACGTGTTTGCCATGTTTCATGGCTGCCATGCAGACGAAGAAGTGCGTATGGTCAGGCACACTCACTGCAACTGCATCGAAATGGTCGCTGTACTCGTCGAAGAGCTTGCGGAAATCAGTGAAACGTTTCGCGTCTGGATACATCTTCAAGGCTTTCTCGCACTGTTTGCCTTGCAGGTCTACGTCGCAAAGTGCCACTACATCCACCATGTTTGTCTTGGCGAACTCGTCGATGTTCTGCTGACCACGATTGCCGATACCGATGTAGGCAATCTTCACTTTCTCACTCTTCGGAGCTGCGGACTGCACTTTCTTCTTGGCAGCCAACAATTCACCCGGAGCCAAGGTAAGACCTGCAGTTGCCAGGCTCATACCCTTCAGGAAATCTCTTCTAGTTGACATAAAATAGTTGATTATCGTGTTGAATTTTATACTATCTGCGCACAAAATTAGCAAAAATAGTCATATCTTCAAAGGTTTTGCAGTTAAAAAATGTGCAATTTGGCATGTTTTTTCTGTTTATGTTGCCTGAAGGCATAAAAAACGACCTTAGTGACGTTGGCAATCGTATAGTGTTACGATGACGATTGTATAGTGTTATGATTGCAATCGTATAGTGTGACGTTTGCAATTTACTAGTGTGACGTTTGCAGTTTACTAGTGTGACGTTTGCAGTTTACTAGTGTGACGTTTGAGATTTACCTTAAGGTCATTTGAAAAGATGAAAGGAGACGCCCTTCGAAAGACATCTCCTTTTCTCTAATGGACTGATAATCCGCCGATTACCAATCTATATCCCAACCGCCTTCATCGGCAGTTTGTTCCTTAACGAATTCCTCGTTTCCAGGCTCGTCCGACACTAGAATGCTCGTTACAGTCAGCAAGCCGTCGACCATTTCGGCCTCATCTATCTGCAAGATAGGCACAATATATTTCCTTTTCATCTTACTTGAGAATCTTTTTGCCATTAATAATGTTGACTCCTTTTTGAGTCTTGCTCAAACGCTGACCTGCCAGATTGTAGATAACCCCATTAGGGTTGAGGTCGAAGTCAAGGTTGTCCAGACCAGTTCCATCATCACCAAAGATGATGTCGAAGGCCTTCACACCCGAACTTTCCTCTGCCTCAATATGGCTGCGGAAACCTGTCAGATTCTCTCCTGAATATTGCTTGAAGAGAGGACCGCTCTGTAAAGTATAGACGCTAGCCACTATGCTTGCCCTTGCAACAGTTGCAACATTACCAACAAGGTCGCTTGTATAATCGGCCTCATTGCCTTCGACGACGAAGTCATAAGTGCCCGCTTCTGCCTCTACAAGCACGCCTGAACCGGCCTTTACGGCTTCCACCTCATCGAAATGAATACTGTTGTAAGCCTCATTCTTAGTGGCAGAATAAGCCTTCACGCCAGTCGGAACAGTCAAAGCGACAGGACTGTAAAGAGTTGCCAAACCAAGTTCGCTGATGGTAACGGGCAAAGCTGGAACCTCCTCGACCGTCCAAGCATAGCGGACATCATTGTTATAAGATGTTCCGCGGTCAATCGAGTGGTTGGTTTCCCTGTCGTAACTATAGTAACCATTTGTCCTGATAGTGTACTTCCCCTCATGGTAGCTGTTGAGGTCGATTGCCGCCTTGTAGCTGGTTCCAACGGGAGCCAAAGACTTTGCAGCACCATCAAGATACTTGCCAGTTGAGTATGAAACCAAACCATCTGTGCCATAATACCAAATGGTGGTTGCATCGGTAGCCGCTGTGGTTGAGAGCGGACTTGTGGCAGTCAGGTAATAGTTTGAACCAGAACCTTTGAAGCGATAGAAATGACCTGGTCGAGGCGTCTTCACACCCTCGCTTTCTGCCTGCTCTTTATTAAAGAAGAACTGACTGTTGGTAATGTCCTTTATGTCCTGACTCCCTTGATAAACGATGCAATAACCAGTCGGACTCTTCGTTTCGTTCTTTGCACTTTCCTCGAAGAGAATGTCGAAAGTTCCGTCGCCATTGTTGAGGAGAGAGGAGTAAGCACTCCAGTTGTGTGTTACATTCATGCCTTGTGTCCAACTGGCGCCTCCCACAGTAGAGAAGTCGGTGACTGAGAAGCCCTCAGCCTTCGGCAAAGCAATGTAATAATACTGAATGTCGCGTCGCTGACCGCTGTACATCGGAGCCGTTTCCACAACAACAGTATTCTTGTCGCCATAAGCGTCGTAAGCCTCTATCACCTCAACATCACCATTACAAGAAGTGGCAAGTGCATTATTCCACTGACCTTGAGTGTCCCACTTACCTGTGGCTGCATCGAAATCTGTATAGTTGAAAACGTTCACCCAACGAGAGCTGTTGCCCCTTCCAACAAGCAAAAGGTCACCATCTGGAAGCTCAACAACATGGGCTTCATCGCCGTCATTGGCTATTCCAGCACCCAGAACCTTCCATGTTTCACCGAAATCATCGGAATACATCACTACATCTTTGTCCGGAACATCAACTGCACTATAGAGGCGATTATACTGAGCGCCCTCGGCTTTGCGAGTGGATTGAGTAATCTTACCACTTGTAAAGAAGGCTCGCACAATGCCAGAACTGCCGTCTGCTGCTCGAAGGCCAGCATCCACGAAAGCCTGCATGATATCAGGCATAATGTATTCATAGTTGCCCCAAGTGACGCCACCATCTTTGGAGCGCCATCTGACGCAACCTTGCTGCTTTTGTGAAGTGTTGGGATTATAGGTTGAACCAGTCCACAGACTGTTACCTCCGCAACAAATCATCAAGACATCATTGCCGGAGTTGCCTGGTGTATTGTCTGCCACAACTGCAGCATCACCAAAACTCCACTCAATAACGTTCGATGCGTTTGCACCCCAATTACCCTGAGCGACACGAAGGACTGGGCTCCAAGTCTCGCCATTGTCATCACTATAACGGCGCTCAATACTCGTTGCACCACCTCCAACATCAGTATGACCAGGACGATAGTCGGCAAATGCAATGAGTCGTCCACTTTGAGTTCGCACGATAGCTGGGATGCGATAAGCAGCAGTCATATCGTCTGAATAGTCGTTCCAAAGGTTCAGACCATTGCCTGCAGAAGCGGTATAGTTCATCACAAGGGTTGAGCCAGAAGGAATATCGGCCAGTTCATTCGCTTCAATGCTGGTTCCATAATCAACCTCGCCAACCGTGAAACCTGTGAATTCATAGCCACGATAGCTGGTAGCTGTTGCCGTGAAGTTAATTGCTGCAAAGCCCTCCAACTTCTCTGTTTCTGTATTTGCATAGAGGAATTTACTGATGGTTTCTCCTTTGAGAGACATCGTGACCTTGCCTATTCGAGTATTCTCAGCTTCAGTCGTTCCTGTCACATTGATGGCGAAATTGAGGACGACATCTGTCGAAGGATGGAAATAAGCATCGAGGGCTGCAAGCACATTAGTCGCGTCGAAATCTGCAACTGCAATGATGGCACAGGAATTGCCTTCGTCTGTGGTAGTCCAACTGTCGAAACCGCCACCCGTAGTGAAGCCTGATGTAGCATTCATCGTTTTGCCATTGCCCTGGAACTTGAACAAACCGTTTGCCACTTTAGTCATAGTGATGGAAACTGGCACAGTTCCCAATGTTGCTGCATCGCAGGAAACAAACTTCTCCTCCGCAATACTCCATAGATAATAGCTGCCTTCGTAAGAAACAATGGCGAAGTTGTTGACGCTGTAACTGCTGTTCTTGACTGTGTTTGCCAAATTGCCATTGACCGTCGTATAATATCCTCGTTCACAACGAATCGTGTATGCTTTGACGTTGCTCAACTCGTTAAGAGCTTCCACGAGACCTGCCTTCTTGTGAATGAACACTTTGACTGTAGAGTTCGATTCGCCAATAGTGCCTTCTGTAGTAAAGTCATCATAGGCAATACTGCTGTATCCGCGAATGAGGTTGCTTGGGATGTTGACTGCGCTTCCTGCTTCCTGTTTCACAGTTACGCTGTTGACGAGTGTTTCGCCATCATAAAGCTCGTAGGTGACATCAACTAGAGTTGCACCAGAATCATCAGCCAAATAGACCACAAAAGAACTTACGCCAAGCCAGTTTGCAACAGTTGAGGCGTTTGCATACAACCAGAAATAAGTGGCAGAAGTTGAGAGGTCGGAGACCGTATAAGTGGTCTTGCTGCCTGGCACCAAGCTTCCAGTATATTCTTCAGCAGTATCGATGTAATACGGACAATTTGCAGGGCTTACACTGAAGCACTCTATCGTATATCCCGTAATCTTATAACCTGATGGAGCTGTAATGGTTACCTTCTCTGGAGTCTTCGCTGCGGAAGTCTTGATAGCCATGCATCTTGAGCTCAGCCAATTGGCTTGATCGAAGGAACCTGCAGTCAGGACAAGTCCTTCAAAACCAGAAGCTGCCAAACTTGTCAGGGTAGTTCTGTCTGTTGACCTTGCATTCAAGGTTCCGCAAGGATTTTGCGTTCCGTCCACAATCAGTGCTGTGTACGTTGCCGCGCTAGTGCCTATAGAACATAGCAAGGCTGTGAGGAATAGGATTAGCTTTTGTTTCATGTCAGTTTAGTTTATGTTATTGTCAAAAAGATATAGTCTGCGCTGCAAATATATATCTTTTTAGCGAATAATACAAACTAACACTTGCTTTTTTCAGGAACACTTACGCGCAGGCCTGCGCACAAATATATTAATAATGTATAAGGAAGGGGCCCTTACAACAACAAATTTGGTTGGCAAACGTAACGTGCCTAAAAGACAAACGTAACGTGTTATCTTTGCAATCTTAACACGTTACGTTTGCTCTCTTAACCTTATGCGTTTTTTACTTCTGGAAGCGACGGGCCTGTTCTTCTATAAGAGCACGATCATCGAAGTAGTTGATCTTCATAGCCCGACGCACTTCGTCCATAGTCTCGCAAGCTGCTGCACGAGCCACTTCGCAACCCTTTCGCAGTATCTCATATACGGCAGGAATATCCTTCTCGTATTCTGCTCGACGTTGACGGATAGGTTCCAGCACTTCCTGAAGAACTGCCATAAGGAGCTTCTTGCATTTCATATCACCCAAACCGCCACGAGTATAGTGGTCCTTCATCTCTTGGAGAGTGGCATAGTCAGTAGTATAGCGAGCCACTTGTTCATCAGTTGCGAAGGCATCGAGATAGGTGAAAACAGTGTTTCCCTCGAGGTGTCCAGGATCGTTAACCTGCAAATGGAGGGGGTCAGTATACATCGTCTTGACCTTCTTGTTGACCTCGTCTGCCGAATCACTCAGGTAGATGCAGTTGCCCAGACTCTTGCTCATCTTGGCTTTACCGTCTGTGCCAGGCAAACGCAGGCAGGCGGCATTCTCAGGTAGGAGTATATTGGGCTCCACAAGAGTGTCCCCATAGATGTTATTAAAGCGGCGAACTATCTCTCGACATTGTTCCAGCATAGGTTCCTGATCGTCCCCTGCAGGCACAGTCGTTGCCTTGAACATAGCGATATCTGCAGCCTGGCTGATAGGATAAGTGAAGAAACCGACTGGAATACTCTCGCCGTTGAAGCCTCGCATCTGTATCTCAGTCTTCACTGTCGGATTGCGCTGCAGACGAGAGACGCTGACCATATCCATGAAGTAAAACGATAACTCGCAAAGTTCAGGAATCTGACTTTGGATAAAAAGCGTGGTCTTCGTCGGATCAAGGCCCGCTGCGAGATAGTCAAGAGCTACCTCGATAACATTCTGACGCACTTTCTCAGGGTTGTCAATGTTGTCTGTGAGTGCCTGAGCATCTGCCTCAAATACGAATATCTTATTGTAGAGACCAGAATTCTGCAACTCTACACGACGGCGAAGCGAACCGACATAGTGCCCGATATGCAGCTTGCCTGTCGGACGGTCGCCTGTAAGGATAATCTTCTCTTTTTGTTCCATATTGTGAAGGGATTCTTTTAATTGAACATCTTGTCTATTGTCTCCTGCTGGAGTATAGTGAGTATAGTCTTCCCATTAGGGGAAAGATTTGGATTGTCACATTGGAAAAGGTCGCCGATAAGCGTTTCCATCTGCACAGAAGAAAGCACCTCGCCCACTTCTATGGCATTATGGCGGGCCAACACGAGGGCAAGTTGATGGTGCAAAGCATCTGTATGACCGCCGTCTTGCTGCTTGACAGATTCCACCATCTCCTGCACGACAGCGACTGGATTGGCTTGCTCGGAAGGAGCGCCAACTATGGAAAAAGAACTGCCGCCAAGCGACGTAATGTCAAAGCCAAGTGCTCGAACATCATCGAGAATGCCTGTAAGCAAAGCCGCATCGGATGGCGAGAGTTCAAGCAACTCAGGGAAAAGAAGTCCTTGTGTGGCAGCATTATGCTCTTGCATCTGTTTCATGTAACGCTCATAAAGGATGCGGATGTGGGCACGACGCTGGTCGACCATCATCAAACCTGACTGCACGGCAGTCAGTATGTACTGTCCTTTATACTGGAAATGCTGAGTGCTCATCTCCATTTCCTCCTGGAAAAGGCTCTGAGGACTTTGGGCGTTCGAAACATTCTGGGCTTCTTGATTATTCTGTGCAGCAGCCTGCTCGTAGAGCTTCTCCCATTGTCGTGCAGGTTTGCGGCACTCGTTATGACTGTTGAAAGGATTGAACTTGGAGTTCACTTGCACTCGAGGAGCTTTAACGGCGGCAACATTACCAACCTGGAAAGTTGGGATATCAGGACGGCCTTCTACATCAAAATCGATGGTAGGCACAGCATTAAATTTGCCCAAAGCATCTCGGACAGCAGCCACAATAATGCTCCAAATCTCCTGCTCATTCTCGAACTTGATCTCTGTCTTAGTAGGATGTATGTTGACATCAATGTTGGAAGGGTCAACCTGGAAGGAGATGAAGTACGGAATCTGGTCCCCCTCAGGAATGAGATGGCTGAAGGCTTCCATTACAGCATAGTGGAATCGCGGATGGCGCATAAAGCGACCATTGACAAACAAGAACTGCGAAGAATTCTTCTTGCGTGCCGACTCAGGCTTTCCGACAAAGCCGCTTATCTTCACCAACGACGTATCTACCTGAATTGGCAGCAACTGTTCGCCCAGTTTCTTGCCGAAAACGCCCACGATGCGCTGCAAGGAACTACCAGCAGGCAACTGCATCAATTGATTGCCATTGCTGGAGAGCGTGAATGCGACAGAAGGATTGACCAGAGCAATTCGCTCGAAATCCTGTATGATATTGTTTAACTCCGTTTGGTTCGACTTGAGGAACTTCCTTCGTGCAGGCACATTGAAGAAGAGATTGCATACTTCAAAGTTTGCTCCGACAGGACACGAACACACTTCCTGCGACACGACTCGCGAACCTTCCAGACACAACTTAACGCCCAAGTCCTGCTCCACAGTACGAGTTGTCAACTTAACCTGAGCCACAGCAGCAATAGAAGGGAGTGCCTCTCCACGGAAGCCCATCGTTCGAAGTGTAAAGAGATCCTCAGCCTTTGCAATCTTAGAGGTTGCGTGACGCTCGAAAGCCATACGAGCATCCGTTTCGCTCATTCCCTTGCCATCGTCAATAACTTGTATGGACGTACGCCCTGCATCCTGAACCAGCACATCGATAGTTGATGCACCAGCATCGACGGCATTCTCCATCAACTCCTTTATGACAGAAGCCGGACGTTGCACAACCTCGCCAGCAGCTATCTGGTTAGCAACAGAATCAGGGAGTAGGTGTATGATGTCCATATCTTAATTGTTTATCTTATTCCCGTGAGCAAGAAACGCCAAAGAATCAATAAGCCAAAAACAATAACGATGATTATAGGCCAGCCAAGTCTCGAACCGCTCTCCTTATGCCTTTGGGTACGAGGCGTATAGTTGATGAATGTGCCACGAAACTTGTTTGTGTCATAATTCTCCTCGCGAACAGGAGTTTCTCCTTGTTCGCGTTTTACGTCGTCTACCAGTTTCTGTAAGCGATCACGCGTTTCATCAGTATAAATACTTATTCTGTGATAGCTACGTGGCTTTCTTGTGCTGAATAATTTCATCTTCTCATTCTTCGTTTATTATCTCCACACTCTTGGAAGACTCTGGAGGCTCTATTCCCATCTGCTTTTTGATGTCGCTGAGTTTCTGTTTTGGTGCCGAATGGCGCACACTCTCCTTGAGTTCCGTGCCTGCTTGCTTAGGACGCCATTCGAAAAGATCATTCTTATCGCGTGGACGAATATAGTCAAACCATGCGAAATTCTGCAGGTAGTACATATTTTCAGGAATGAGGGGGATTGGATACATGATGCCCGTCGCTGCAGGCATCCATATATGATCCACCTTTTTCTCCTTTACATACATCTTAAGTAAAGAGGTTTCTGTGTGGTTCAATTCAACCATGATGCTATCCTCATCGAAAGGATAATAATTGACGAACACATTGCCCTCGGATGTTGAAAGATAGAGTTCGCCATCCTTAAAGTAGGAATGCATTTCATGTCCTGAAACTTGATTGTAATGGATGCTGTCTATTTTTTCAACAGAAAGAGCTTGTCGCAATACCTGGACACTATCTATATTTCTGTCATTGAAGAAGATTCGAATCTCTTCGCCCAATTGCTGCTGCCCTTCTTGCCATAGAATCGGATCACGATACATGACAAGTACGCTGTCACGAGTATCATAAACCATCGAATCGCAAACCGCTTGCACGTCACGTCGAAAAGCTCGCATGTGATAATATGCATGAACTATGCGATAAGTTGAGTCAGTGTCGATGTTATATGTATAGACTTTGAACGTGTCAGCATGAGCATACATTGTGTCTTGTTGACTATAATCGATAGCCATTGCTTTGTCCGTCGCCATGACATAACCCGTGATATCCTCATAATAACAATATTCGCCTGTAAACATGTTTTTGCCGACAACATCAGTATAGACAATGTTTCCAAAGGCTTCGGCTGTAGCAGAATCATCGTTCCACACGACGCTGTCCCCAACAAGACGTTTTCCGTTGTTTGTCAGAATGCTTCGGTCAAGCAAGTGTGTATGCTTGGCCTGCGTGTCGTAATAACCAAGTTCACTATATATGTGATTCTCTCCGTTTTCTATATTCGAAGGCCCAACAATATGAGCAATAGCAGTTTGAGTATTATAATGCAAAGTGTCCGAAATAAGCACCGTTTCTGGTTTTGCTGGTGGAGCAGGATTAACTAGGCGAACATTATAGTTGAAGACCGACTCATGCGTGGAAGGACTATACTCTCCCCAGTCACTTGTCAGTTCATTATCATGGTCAAGGACACGTCCTCCCTCGAAGAAATATCCTAAATCATAAAGGCGATCATAGTCAAGGCTATCGGTATAAATTGTCATAGTGCCGTGCTTGAGTTCCACATTGTATCGTGCCCGTGCCAAACGATCAAGGCCATTATAATATAGCACCTCGCTATCAAGGTGAAGGGTGTCACCCTGATTCATACGAACATGGCCGAAGGCATCAAATGAATTCGTGGCTTCGTAGTAAAGAGCACTATCACAATACATCAGTACGCCTTCGTGACTAAATCGCACATCACCCACAAGGATTTGTGCAGTCTTATGCAGACGTTCATCAAAAAAGAGACGATCGGCATGCAACAAATGCACCTTACTATCAGAAGGTGCCCGCCTTTTGTTGCTGGAAGGCCTGCGGTCCGGAGTTACAGCCATAAGCACACATAGGCAGAAGAACAGGGACGCACAAAGGATGTATAATCGCCGACACTTCACTTTACCCAGCCTTCGTATTGGAACTCGCAGTCTCTCCAGTCGGGATTGATGCGGATATAAGTACTCTTCTGTTTCTCCTTTATCCAGTTAAGGATGACTTCCTCTCCCTTTTTGTCCTTCACGATGTCCTGCATCACTTGGAAGTCCTCGGTTATACTGGCACGATGTGTCAGGGTGCGATTCTTGAGGCGAGCGATGGCACAGACCGTCTTACCTTTCGAGTTAATCATGGTGAAAGGTTTCGACACCTCACCCACTTCGAGCAACTCGACGGTACGAGCGAGTTCTGGAGAAAGTGAGGAGAGTTCGCTCATTTCGAAGCGTGTAGAAGTCTCGCCCGTTTCCATGTTGATGTTGGACAATATGCCGTGATTGTTGCGTGTGTCTTTGTCGTCCGAGGCATAGCGAGCAGCATCCTCGAACGAAATCTTGCCACCTAAGATATCCGCTTTTATGGAATCGAGCACGACAAGAGCACTATCAATGTCGGCCTGAGCCACCTCAGGACGTTTCAAGATATGGCGGCACTTCATCTTGTCACCACGTTTGTCAATGAGTTGAATAATGTGAAAACCGAACTCACTCTGTGCTATCTTACTTACCTTCTTAGTGTCTGTCAGACTGAATGCTACGTTAGCAAAGCCAGGATCGAGTTCGGTCTTGCCCATATAAGGCATTTCGCCACCCTGGCGTGCTGAACCTGGATCTTCGCTATAGAGACGAGCCAAGGTAGAGAAAGATGTCGACCCGCTGTTGATACGTTCCGTGTAATCGCGAAGCAAGCCTTTGACGCGGTCTATCTCTGTCTGAGGAATGCGAGGCTGAAGCACAATAATCTGCACCTCTACTTGAGTGGGGATGAGCGGCAGACTGTCTTCAGGCATATCCTTGAAGTAGCGACGCACTTCGGCAGGGTTTACCTTGACGTCTGACATGAGTTGTTCACGCATTCGCATAGCAATCATTTCGTTCTTGATCATGTCAAACAATTCCTCGCGAATCTGCACCATCGGCAACTTCATATACTCTTCGAGTTTCTCCTTGGAACCAGCCAGCAGGATTCGCTCGTTGAGTTTCTCTTCAACATACTGGTTGACATCTGCATCGCTGACATCAATACTGTCAATGATTGCCTGATGAAGAAAGAGTTTCTGTATGGCTATTTGTTCTGGAATGACACAATAAGGATTGCCTTTCAACTGCGAGCCATATTCCAGACGACGCTTCTCAATGTCGGAACGCAGAATGGCTTCATCGCCAACCACCCACACCACTTCATCGATGACATTCTTTTGTGCCATCGAAAGCAGGCTGAAGATTGCCGCAAAGAGACAGAGCGTATATCGTTTCTTATTAACGTTCATTTTACTAATGATTGTTGACCGTTGCCAGCACTTCCTTGTCGATTTCAACTGTATAGCGTTTGCGAAGTTCTGCGACGAACTCGTCTTCCTTGAAACGCTGATAGTCGTTAACCACTTGATTGCTAACGTCTGTCCATTCTGCAGGACCTTTCTTGAGCACTTTACCCAAGACTCCGACATTGGGATAACCTTTGACGGGCTTGAGTTCCGTACCTTTCACTTTGAAAGCGAGCTTGTCGATATTGGTGTTGTCACCTTTCTTGAAGAGGCGACGCTCTACGCGAACCATGATGCTATCCTTGTTGAATGTCTCGCGAATGGCACCCATCCACTTGTCTTGCGGCAGTTTCTTGACGAGTTTCTTCACTGCTTTGACATCAGCAACATTCTTGCAGTAATAGACCATTCCGCTGTAATGCGGTTCGTTCCAAGCATATTGTTTCTTGTTCTGCTTGAAGTATTTGACGAGAGAAACTGTATCTTTTGCGGCAGGCTCCCAGACCTTATTGTTGCATTCCTCAAAGAGAAGCAGTCCGTCGTGATATTCTTGGACGAGATATTTCAGCTCGTCGTCCTTTGCGCAGAACTCTGCCGTCTTTTCGTCGAGTATCTGTTCGATGGTTTTTTGCCCGCCAGTTTGGTTGGAGAGAGAGTCGAGGACTTGTTGGGCAAGATGGTTCTCAAGGCCTTGTCCTTCGAGATATTGCATGATTTTGTCCTTCAACTCGTCGTAGGACTCAAGGTCTTTCTTGTCGATAAGCTTGACTATATCGTAACCGAAAGGCATGAGGAAAGGTTCGCTCATTTCGCCCTTCTCGAGAGAATAAGCTACATCTTCGAATTCTTTCACTACCTGATTGGGGCCTATCCAAGGCAAAGTCCCTCCACGACTTGCCGAACCTGGGTCTTCAGACAATTTTCCTGCCAGCTCGGCAAAGTCCGCTCCGTCCTTCAAAGCCTGATAGATGGAGTCGATTCTTGTTTTGGCGGCAACACGATCCTCTTCCGAAGCGTCTTGAGCCAAACGGATCAGGATGTGTGCAGGCTGCAAAAGTTGCTTGCCTTCGAGGCGTGAAATCATGTCGTCATAATAGGCGCGACATTCCTTTTCCTTTGATCCTTCTGGTACGAGAAGAGGGCGAATCTGCTGATCACGATAGGTGCGGAACTCTTTCTGATAGCTGGAAAGGGTGTCCAGATGGTCGTCGAGAGCGGCTTGAACCTTGAGTTTGTAGTTGACGAAGAGTTCTGCGTAGTCTTCTACGCTCTTCTTGTCGATGACGCCTTCCGAGTTGTTCTTATTATAGTTGTACTCGAACTCGCTTCGAGTGACAGGTGTTCCGTTGATGCGCATCAAGACGGGATCGTCCTGAGCGGCAGCCGTCATTGATATTGCTGCGAGAGCAAAACTGACAAATATCTTTTTCATCTTTCCTTTATTCTGTTTTCTTTTATTATTGTGGACGACTGTAGTTAGGCGCCTCACTAGTGATGGTAATGTCGTGAGGATGGCTTTCCTGAACGCCGGCATTCGTGATGCGGACGAACTTTGCGCTCCAAAGGTCCTCGATTGTAGCGGCTCCGCAATAGCCCATACCGCTTCTGAGGCCTCCGATGAGCTGATAGATGACTTCCTGAACTGAGCCTTTGTAGGGAACGCGACCTGCTATTCCTTCTGGAACAAGCTTCTTCGTGTCCTTCACATTGCCTTGGAAGTAACGGTCTTTACTGCCGCACTCCATCGCTTCGAGCGAGCCCATTCCGCGATAGCTCTTGAACTTACGGCCATTATAGATGATGGTATCGCCAGGACTTTCCTCTGTTCCTGCTACGAGAGAGCCTATCATGACGCTGTAACCGCCTGCAGCAAGGGCTTTCACTACATCGCCACTATAGCGGAGACCACCGTCTGCGATGAGGGGAACGTCTGTTCCCTTGAGGGCGCTTGCAACGTCGTAAACGGCGCTGAGCTGTGGTACGCCAACACCTGCAACGACTCGAGTGGTGCAAATACTGCCAGGACCTATGCCGACTTTGATGCCGTCAGCTCCAGCCTCGACAAGCATACGGGCTGCTTCACCGGTTGCGACATTGCCGACGACGATGTCCACGTCTGGGAACATCTTCTTTGCCTCCTTGAGTTTTTCAACGACAAACTTGCTGTGACCATGAGCCGTATCGATCACGATGGCATCCACATCGGCCTCGACGAGCGCCTTGATGCGGTCGAGCGTATCGGGAGTGACGCCCACGCCTGCTGCTACACGGAGTCGGCCTTTGTCGTCCTTGCAAGCCATCGGCTTGTCTTTCGCCTTAGTAATATCTTTGTAAGTGATGAGTCCGATGAGTTTGTTGTCGTCGTCCAGGACGGGAAGTTTCTCGATTTTATTCTCCTGGAGGATCTTCGCGGCAGCCTTGAGATCGGTCTGAACATGGGTTGTGACGAGGTTTTCGCTTGTCATGACATCCTCGACAGGACGGTCTATGTTCTGTTCGAAACGGAGGTCGCGATTGGTTACAATGCCTTTCAGGTGACGTTCATCATCTACAACGGGTATTCCGCCGATGTGATATTCGGACATCAGCTCGAGGGCATCGCGAACGCTGCTGCCCAACTTGATGGTGATGGGGTCGTAAATCATGCCGTTTTCAGCGCGTTTCACGATGGCAACCTGTCTGGCCTGTTCCTCTATACTCATGTTTTTGTGGATGACACCAATGCCGCCTTCGCGAGCAATGGCAATCGCCATCGGAGCTTCAGTTACCGTATCCATCGCGGCTGTCACGAAGGGGATCTTCAGTTCTATGTGTCTGGAGAACTTTGTCTCGAGCGACACAGTACGTGGAAGCACTTCAGAATAGCCTGGAACTAACAGGACGTCGTCGTAGGTGAGGCCGTCCATCACAATCTTGTCTGCAATAAATGATACCATATCCTTCTAAAACTTTATTATTGCGGGCAAAGATACGAAAAATTTGCTTAGGTTGTATTTCTTGACTCGGTATTTTTTCCCTAATCGTCACATTATATATTTATATGAGCGCTAAAAGGGGCTTCGGCAAAGGCCTGCAGGGAAGCAGGAGAGCATAAAACGGGTTAATCGAAAACGTATAGTGTTATGATTGCAAACGTATAGTGTTATGTTTGCGATTTACTAGTGTGACGTTTGCGTTTTACTAGTGTGAAGTTTGCAATCGTCACACGCCTCGTTGGAAACTCCATAAAGCCCCTTTATCTCACAAAGAATGTGATTTGCCACTTTTTTCGCTACTTTTCTCTCAAAACTTGTGCTTTTTTTCACTTCTTTTTAGTAACTTTGTCCCACAAGTTCGCATAAAATAATCAATTCTGAGTATGCTTAAGAAAATCCGTTTGACACTCGCCATCATCTTCTGGGTGCTGATTACGTGGCTCTTGCTGGACTTTACAGGAGTGGCACAAGCCTACCTTGGATGGATGGCTAAGATTCAGTTCATTCCCGCTTTGCTGGCATTGAACATCGGAGCTCTGCTCTTCGTCGTCACACTCACCCTTTTGATGGGGCGAATCTACTGCTCCATCATCTGTCCTTTGGGTGTGATGCAGGACTTCATTGCCTGGCTGCGACGCAAAAAGAACAAGTACAACTTCTCGCCCGCAAAGAACACACTTCGCCTCTCTGTGCTTGTAATTGCCTGTGCTTCACTGGCTTTGGGCGTTGCCTGGGTGGGTGGACTCATCTTCCCTTACAGCACTTACGGACGAATCGTCTCAACCGTCTTCGCTCCCCTCTACAAGCTCGCGAACAACGGTCTGGCGGCAATTTCAGAGCATTTCGGAAGTTATGCCTTCTACGAGGTTGAGGTCTGGTTCAAGAGCATCGCGGCATTCGTGGTCGCTCTGCTCACCTTGGGCGTTATCGCAGTATTGGCTTGGAAGAACGGACGCACTTGGTGCAACACGATTTGCCCAGTCGGAACTCTGCTCGGCCTCATCAGCAAGCAGTCTTTCCTCAAGATAAATATCGACGCGGAAAAGTGCAAGAACTGCCGCAAATGCGAGCGGAACTGCAAAGCTGCCTGCATAGACCTCGACACGCACACAGTCGACCATTCCCGTTGTGTTGTCTGCGGTAACTGCCTGGAAGAGTGCAAGTTCGACGCTTTGAAGTTCACATCCAGTTCTTCACCGCTTGCCTCCGACTCACAAAAGACGGATGAAGGCCGTCGAGCCGTTCTGACAGGCGTCGCTCTCCTTGCTGGAACAGCCCTCGCAAAGGCACAAAGCAAGGTCGAACCAAAGACGACGGATGGCGGTCTGGCTGACATCATCAAGAAGAAGAAACCGCGTAGAAAGAAACTCATCACACCTCCAGGTTCGCTCTCGATACGCAATCTTCGCAGTCATTGCACGGCTTGCCAACTCTGCATAGACGCCTGTCCGAACGATGTACTGCGTCCCAGCAGCAGTCTCGACCGCTTTATGCAACCCGAAGTAAGCTTCGAAAAGGGCTATTGTCGGCCTGAATGCAATCGCTGCTCGCAGGTTTGTCCGACCTCTGCAATACAGCCCGTCACCGTAGAGCAAAGGACTGCCATCCAAGTCGGGCACGCAGTCTGGACTCGCGAACTCTGCATACCCGTCAAGGACGAAAAGCCTTGCGGACTTTGTGCACGTAAATGTCCAGCCCAAGCCATACAGATGGTGCCCCTCCAAGCTGGCGTTCATCAGGACGGATGGCGTTGGAAAGATGCTGACGGACAAGAAATCCCAAGGGAAAAAGTCCTGCTCATTCCCGTCGTCAACGAAGAGAAGTGCATCGGTTGTGGTGCTTGCGAAAACCTCTGTCCCTCAAATCCTCTCAGTGCAATCTATGTTGAAGGACACGAGGTACATAAAGAAATATAAAAGGAGATTAGGTTATGAAAGATATTACAAGACGAGATTTCCTCAAAGTTTCAGGCACAGCTGCCGCCACAACGGCTTTGGCATCGTGTGGTGTAAAAGGCGATAATGCCGATGGCGAAGTGGATTACATGGGACATCACGAAGGTCCAATCCCCACCGACAAGATGACCTATCGCACCAATCCCAAGCAAGGGGACAAAGTCAGCCTGCTTGGCTATGGTTGGATGCGCTTGCCCAATACAAAAGATGAAGACGGTCGAGACGTCATCGACCAGGAACAAGTGAACCGCCTCTGCAAGTTCGCCCTCGATCATGGCGTGAACTACTTCGACACATCACCAGCCTACTGTCGAGGCAAAAGCGAAGAAAGTCTCGGCATCGCCCTTGAAGAAAGCGGATACAAACGCAGCGACTACTTCATCGCGACCAAACTCTCGAACTTCTCACCCTCGCAATACGACTTCGAAGAAGGCAAGGCAATGTTCGAACGAAGCCTTGAAAACCTTCGGACTGACTACATAGATTACCTCCTACTGCACAGTATCGGTGGTGGAGGAATGCAGCCCGTTCATGAACGTTTCCTCGATAACGGCCTTCTCGACTGGCTCGTGGAACAGCGCGAAGCAGGTCGTATTCGCAATCTCGGCTTCTCCTTCCACGGCGATGTCGCAGTCTTCGACTGGGCTATGGCTCATCACGAAGAATATCATTGGGACTTTGTTCAGATACAGGCAAACTATGTCGATTGGGAGAACGAAGACAAAGGCCGCTCAGGCAAATACCTGTATGAAGAACTCTCAAAGCGGAACATTCCCGTCGTCATAATGGAACCCTTGCTTGGTGGCCGTCTGTCTAAAGTGCCAGACCACGTTGTGGCACACTTCAAACAACGCAAACCAGAGGATAGTGTCGCGTCTTGGGCCTTCCGCTACATAGGTTCAAAGCCCGCAGTACTTACCGTACTGAGCGGCATGACCTATATGGAGCACTTGGAAGACAACCTTCGAACATACTCCCCACTTGAGCCTCTCACCGAAGAGGAACAGGAATGGCTCGAAGAAGAAACGGCGACACTCATCAAGAGCTATCCCACAATTGATTGCAACGACTGCAGCTACTGCATGCCTTGCCCGTATGGTCTCGACATTCCAGGCATCTTCGTACATTATAATAAATGTGTCAACAAGGGCAACGTTCCTGAAAGCCAGCAGGCAAAGAACTACCAAAAAGCCAGAAGAGCCTTCTTAATAGGTTATGATCGCAGCGTACCCAAGCTCCGTCAGGCAAACCATTGTGTCGAATGTCGCGAATGCGTGCCGCATTGTCCCCAGCAGATTGACATTCCACGCGAAATGCAACGAATCGATTCCTTTGTTGAAAAACTCAAACAAGGAACGTTATAAAAGCAAGGGCGCCTTCATACGGAAGACGCCCTTTGCTTTTCTATTTCTTTTCGCTCATTGTAAAGTCGAGCGTTCCACCTTGAATGAGTTGCTGATGCGTCAGTTTCCAATCGGTTATCTTCTTGCCGTTGAGTTTCACACCCTTCACGTAGATGGCCTTGTCCGACTTTCGAGGAGCATTGATAACCAACTCCTCCTTTCCGTTTGGCATATGCAGGGTTGCATGTTGGAACAAAGGCGTACCTATTACATACTCTGCAGCTCCTGCATTGAACGGATAGAAGCCAAGAGATGAGAAGATGTACCAAGCTGACATCTGTCCACAGTCGTCATTACCTGCATAACCACAAGGCGTAGCATTATAGAACGTGCTGCGAACCTGCTCCACAAGTTCTTGTGTACGCCAAGGCTGACCTGCAAAGTTGTAGAGATAAACTGTGTGATGACTTGGTTCATTACCGTGTGCGTACTGTCCAATAAAGCCACTCGCATTACCATTCACTTCTCCGCTTGTCTCCGTCAAAGTGAAGTTCTCGTTGAGCTTCTTGATAAAAGGCTTCACACCACCAAAGAGATCGATAAGTCCTTGAGGGTTTTGCGGAACGAACCACATGTATTGCCAAGCATTACCCTCAACGAAGCATGGATTCTCGTAACTGAGGGGGTCGAAAGGCTCAATCCAGTTGCCTTTATCGTCTTTAGGTTGGAAGAAACCCGTAGCAGGGTTGAAGAGGTTGCGATAGTATTCGCTGCGTTTGATGAAACGTTCGTAGTCGGCAGTCTTTCCAAGTTTCTTCGCAACTGCAGCCACGCACCAATCGTCGAAAGCCTGTTCCATCGTGATGGACACGCTGACGTTCTGCTTATTCTGAGGCATGTAGCCATACTCTTCCCAAACCTCGAAAGGACTGTTGGGATGAGTGCGAGTGCTGCTCTCGACCATAGCTTTGTAGGCTCTCTCGACGTCAAGTCCAGGCAGTTCCGACATGATGGCATCGGCCACAACGGGTATGGCGTGATTGCCTATCATACAATAATTGTCCTGTCCCCAAAGGTCCCAAATGGGCAAGTAACCGTAGGTTTCGTGATGAAGAACCATGTCTCGAACAAATTGTACTGCAATATTGGGATATAGTAGGGTGTAGAGAGGATGGGCTGCACGGAAGGTATCCCAAAGGCTGAAGGTGCTGTGATAGCTCTGACCTGCAGGCATTTGCTTGATTTCGAAGTTGGTATCCATGTATCTTCCATCTACATCACTGATGGTGTTGGGCTGCATGAGGACATGATAGAGGCCTGTATAGAAGATAGTCTTCTGGTCGTCTGTGCCCTCGATGTCGATAGTGGAGAGTTCCTTTTCCCAAGCATCATGAGCGGCTTTGGTGTAGTAGTTGAAGTCCCAAGACTGCGCTTCTGCCTTCATATTCTTGCGAGCTCCATCATTATCAACTGCCGAGATGGCGACCTTTGCCAACACATCTTTCTTATTATTAGGGAAACAGAGGGCAGCCCTCAATGTGCGACCGTTTATGACATCACTTTTGCCAGCACTACGTCCGCCATCCATCAGGATGCGACTCTCAAAGGGGCGCGAGAACTCGATGCGGAAATAAACCTTTCTCAACTTTGCCCAACCAGTCAGAACACGGAAGCCTTCGATAGTCTTGTCATCGAGGATGCGTATCTGACTCTGGATAATCTGATAAGCGCGACGTCCTGTATAATAGGCATCACCACGGAAAGTCATACGGTCGAGGTCGAGAACGACGGTCTGTTCTTTGCCTTCTGGAAACAGGTACTTGTGGATGCCTACATGAGTTGTTGCGGAAAGTTCGACGTTTATGTTCTCGCCGCCAAGCAAGTCGACCATATAGTAACCCGGAGCCGCCTTTTCCTGTTCATGCTTGAAAGGCAGAGCGAAGATGCCTTTGCGCAGCAATTCGGGCGTGACACGCTTTACAGTCGGCATCAAGGAGATGTCGATGAGGTCTGTGCAACCTGTTCCGCTTAGGTGAGTATGCGTGAAACCGAAGATGGAGTCTCTGTTGTAATCGTAGCCGCAACAAGGGTCCCAAGTGACGTACTGCTCAGTTTCTGGAGCAAGTTGCACCATTCCCTGAGGCATCGTGGGACCCGGGAACGTACTTCCACTGAGGGCTCCCGTATCGTCAGTCTGAGTACCGATGAAAGGGTTGACATACTTCGTATAGTCTGTCGCCATAACTGCCAAAGAGACACAAGCTGCCAGACAAGTAAATGCTATTCGTTTGGAGAGGAACATAATTAAAACATGTTAATGGTTTGTGCAAAGTTCGGCATTTCTTTTGTCATTCACAAAAAAAAGCCTACTTTTGTACCGAAAAAGACAAGGAAACGCATGAAACGTCTTCTAATAATGCTACTCTTCGCGCTGACTTTTGGGACAGTTTCAGCCCAAACACAAGACAGTGCGCGTGTAGACACCCTGCGCGAAGTGGAGGTGCGAGGTGACTCCGTACTTCGTGTGAACGAAGCGATACGACGGTCTATAGGAAAAGAACAGGCAACACGTATCGGCACAATGTCCGTAAGCGATGTGCTCGGCCATCGCATAACGGATAAAATCATGCATCCCTTGGCAATCAAGGATCGCAAACGCGAGAAGAAACATGCTCGCGACCGTAAGATTCTAGAGGAATACGAGCAGTTGAACCGCGTCAAGACCTTTGAGGAGCTCCTCGACGAAGCCATTCGAAAGCAAGCCATCGAAGACGGGAAAGAACCACCCACGCGCTCAGGAAAGAAATAAAGGAACCACGTTTTCGTCCTATACATTATATATATATGAAGAAACAAGACAAGCGCTTCATGCAATTGGCCATAGATCTGAGCATAGAAAATGTGGCAAATGGCGGCGGACCTTTCGGAGCAGTCATCGTCAAAGACGGGGAAGTGGTTGCGACTGGTGTAAATCGAGTTACAGCAAATAACGATCCTACAGCTCATGCCGAAGTGTCTGCCATTCGAGCTGCCTGCCAGAAAGAGGGCACATTCAAGCTCGAAGGATGCACTATCTACACCTCTTGCGAACCTTGTCCCATGTGTTTGAGCGCCATTTACTGGGCCGGACTCAGCCGAATCTACTATGGTTGCAACAAACAAGACGCAGAAGAAATCCATTTCGGCGACAAGTTCATCTACGAAGAAATAGAACGCCCCGTCTCCAAACGCGCCATTCCTACAGAGAATATCATGCGCGAAGAAGCCCTGCAGGCCTTCCGAGATTGGGAAGATAAAACAGACAAAGTGGAATACTAAAACAGCAACAAGAAAAACAACTGCAGCCTCGTTGGCAATCGCATAGTGTTACGATGGCGATCGTATAGTGCGACGATGGGGATTGTCTAGTGTGACGTTGGCGAATATCACGTGTGACGTTGGCAAACTTCAAACGTGAAAATCGAGAACATCACGTGCCACGTTTTCAAACCACACATATCTAGTCTCAACTTATGACCTGGCATAAACTCTCTCCCACCATCCTGACCCTGCTCATCTTCCTGCTGGCACAAGGACTTGGCACAATCCTGCTCTTCGGCGTTTTCATGTTGACTTCGCCAAAGTTCAGTTCCGCCGTTCAAGCATATATGAGTGGCGAAGTGCAAAGTCTGCCTTTGCTCGAGATGATGCCAGCCTCCACCTTCTCCCTCATCTTGATGGTTGTAGACATCCTTGCAGTAATGGGTTGCTACTTCCTGCTCCACAACATCCGTCTCCTCAAATCCGACGATTTCTCCTCCATCAAGTGGCGGCCAGGCATACTTGCCATCGTCGGAGGCGTTTTAGGAGCCATCAGCATCTCCATCCTAACGGAAAAGGTCCCTCTCCCAGACACAATGCTGCAAATGTCGCAAGAAATGTCGCACAACATCATTGGATTGCTCACACTCGTCGTCGTGGGACCCATCACAGAAGAACTGCTCTTTCGCGAAGCCATCGAAGGCGAAATGCTTCGCAGAGGCACAAACCCTTGGCTCGCAATCATCATCTCGGCCATCGCTTTTGGCGTAGCACACCTCAATTTCGCGCAAGGACTCTATGCATTCCCGCTTGCAATCCTTTTCGGAATTATTTACTACAAGACGGGAAATATTGTTCTTACCTCTCTGCTCCATATCCTCAACAACGGTATCGCAGCCTTCCAACTCAACATACTAGGCGAGGACATTGCCGACCTAACCTATGCAGATTGGTTCGGGAACCAAGCCTCAGCATACATCGTAATGCTTCTTTTCGGATTGCTCAGCATCCTGTTTATGATGAAATTTTGGGCAAAACATCCTACCAACGAACAAACTTGCAGCAAAACAGGCATTATGAACGAATAAACGCATCGTTTTGTGTTAATTTTTTTAAAGTTTAGCATATTTTACGTTAAAATATATTAAACGCCCATTATTCTTTGCTCATATTCCTAAACGAAGTCGTACCTTTGTGCGGAGTATCATCTACAAAAGGGGCATATTATGCACAAATGTAAAACCATATAACTCTATTTTAATACTTTTAACATTTTAACAAATGAAAAAGAAACTCATTCAATTACTCATGCTGCTGGTTGCAGCAGTAAGTGTAGGAGCGTTCGTGTCTTGTAAAGATACAAACGAGGATTATTACAACGAGTTGCGCACACAGTACATCAAGGACAATGCTACTCTGCAGGAAGCCTTTGATGCACAAGTTGCGAAGCTGGAAGAGCAGATTGCCACTTACAAGGCTGCTCTTGACTCTCTCGAGGAAGCATTTGCAGGCTTCAACTCTTGCGAATGTGATTCAAATGCCCTGAAGGCTGTCATCAAGGGCCTGACCGATCAGATTGAGAGCATCAACAAACAGATTGAGATTCTCACTAACGGTCTTGCTAACGCTGCCACCAAGGAAGAATTGGGTGCTGTTAATCACACCATCGATCTCCTCACCCAGCAGGTTAACACCATTGACGGCGCTCTGAAGACTCTCATTGCTGCGTTCAATCCTCTGGCTTCTGATGTTGCTGCCGCTAAGGCTGCTCAGGAAATCATGCAGGGTGTCATCACCAACTTGCAAGAAGAACTTCGCAAGATAAGGGAAGACCTCGCAAACAATAGCCAGTGCAACTGCGACTACAACTATGTAACCAGCAAGTTGGCAGAACTTGAGGCAAGAATGACTGGCGCTGAGGCACAGGCAAAGCAGGCTTTACAATTTGCAACAGACGCAAAGACTACTGCTGATGCTGCGAAACTGGCCGCAGAAAGTGCTCAGAATGCTGCTGACAATGCAAAGGAAATTGCTAAAAACGCTCAGGATTTGGCTAATCAAACTATCTTAACGGCAAATGAAGCCAACCGCCTTGCTAATGAAGCAAAGACTGCTGCTGAAACTGCAAAACAGACAGCATCTGACGCAAAAGACCTCGCTAAAGCAGCCGACGCCCTCGCAAACGCTACTTTCCAGAAGGTTGCTGAGTTTGAGGTTCAACTTACTACAATCAACGGAAAGGCCGAGCAAGCTCTCACCCAGGCAAACGATGCATTTGCATTGGCTGAAGCCAATCACAAGCTCATCGACAACCTGACTCAAACTGTCACAAGCATGAAGTCTGAATACGATGAGAAGTTCAGCCAAATCGATGAAGCTCTGAATAACCTCAAGGGCCTTAGTGATAAGGTAAATGATAACACAGGAAGAATCAAAGCACTTGAGGATGCTCTCAAAGAATTGAAAGAGACCACTCTTGCCAATTTGACAGAGAAGGTTGACGAAATGGATAAGAAGCTCGACGGCATGAGCGAGAGACTCGCAACATTAGAGAATCAATGTGCCACATTCCTTGACGAGGCACGTCTCATTGCTCAGGCAGAAGTAGCTACAGCTAAGGCTGACATCCTCAATTATGTGATGGAGAATTATGTCAATAAAGAGGATCTCGAGAATTACGCTACTAAGGAGCAGCTGAAGGACTCTATTGGCGCCCTCGTTGCGAGAATGCTCACAGAGCTCGATAGTGATCGTCAAAGAATCCGCGCAAACGAAGTTGACATCGAATGGCTCAAGCGCTTATGGAGTGAAGCAACATACAAAGAAATCTTCGAACGCATCACTGCATTGGAAGGTGCTACCGAGAATATTAAGAATGAAGTCCTTCAAATTATTAATGAGACTCTTACCGAAAAGATTACTGAGATCATTAAGGAACTCTTAAAAGAGGGTGGTGATATCAATGTAGAGATTACTAAAATCATTAACAATATTCTTGAAAACGGTGATTTCATTACCGAGGATAAGGTAATGCCTATCGTCAACGGAGTCATTAAAGAGGTTGGTGACGAGAACATTCAGGATTTGGTACAACTTGTTGTAGTCGTTTCATCTCTGAATACTACAGTTGATTCTCTTTGTAATGTTACTAATACCACCAACACTACGATTACAACAATCCAAAATAGTATTACAACTATTGAAGGCGACATTGATAACATCAATACCAACATCACAAACCTGTCAACAAGCATAAAAAATGTTAACACAAGAGTTGACTCTGTTGTAAATGTTATTAATAACATCAAGGGAGATGTCATCGCCATTCAGAATGCTCTTGCAAAGCAAGTGACAGGTATCATCGTTCAGGGCACATACAACCCCTGGTTCGGTTCCTTCAACCTGCCTGCAGACGTTCAGTCTAACGTCCTCGTTGCATTCTATGGTGTTCCCTTCAACGATGTTGAATTCCCAACAGATGACGACCAGAACTATGTCCGCAAGAATGAGGTTCTCACCGCAAAGGACATGGAAATGATCAATGGTGTGGAAATCTTTGAAGCTCCCGCTAATGTGCCTCTCTTGAATGAGGATGGCAACGCTGGTAAGGTTTACATGACCATCAATCCTAATACTGCAAACCTTGAAGGCCTGAAGTTGAGCATCGTCAACACTCTTGACGAAGAATCTCCTATCAAGCTCAACCCCATCACAAAGAGCAATGACAAACTGCAGTTTGGTTATACCCGTGCTGACAATGGCTTCTATGAAGCAACAACTTATGTCACACCTAGAACAGTCATGAAAGAAGACAATGGTATTCCTCTCAAAAGAGAAGATATCACTGCATTGTATGGTGAAGTTCAGAGCAAGATCATGGAAATTGCTAACAACTTTGAGAAACCTGACAGACAAGGTAGCTTGCATAAACTTTTAACCGATATTTATCAGGTAATACGCGGCATCAAAGCTGACAGATATGGTTTGAAGTGCACATACACTACCGCAGACAAAGAAGGAGCAGAGACAGAACACTCTGTATATTCTCAGTACAATATGGCAGCAACATTCTTCAAGCCTCTCAATCTGGCTTGGGGTAAGGACATCACTTGGGATAAGATGCCTGGATACGATTTCTTTGATGGTCTGCTCGATGATATTGCAACCTCTCTGAAGGCGAACATTGATGTGGCAAGTGCTACTGGCATTATTAAGGGAATGACTGATCAGCTTAAGATTGAAGAGCTCAGATTCATTGGCCTTACCGAGGACTTTGTTGCAAAAGTTGAAGCCAGAGTATCAAGTGTCACACTGAATGGCGTTGGTTATGTCATAGAAGCACCTGGTACAGGTAACTTCGAAATCAAGTTCGACAAGAATTTGACAGCAGGTGGTAACGCAGTTACAGTTCCTGAGGCTGTGGCATTTGACGATGAAAACATCACTGCAAAGAGAGCAACACTGGTTGTCTTCGGCGACATCCTGAATGGTTTGAAACTGAGGATGCTTGTACCTGCTAGAGGAGCAGACGATAAAGTTGAAGCATATGCAACACTTGTCTTTAGTGACAGTTACGCAACTGCAGAACTCATTGACGGTGTAATTACACTCAATATCGTTGGAGGCGAAAGCTATGCTCTTGCAGCATACGCTGGAGGCAACCTCTCTATCACATCAGATTGTGCTGATTTCGTCATTCTTAAAGACTGCGTAGGTCGCGAAGGTTCTATTAACCTCCCAGTTGTGGTTGAATTCACTGATGACGTTCGCGAACTGCTGAACGAACAGAAAAACATTCTTAATGAAGTCTTTGATGAACTGAATATCCAATTGGATCAGATTAACAACTATGGCGGATCAGCTTGGGTTGATGGTTTCATTGATGAATATCTTAGGAAGTATCTGGATTTGATTAATGAGGACTATTGCAGATTCTTCAATTCTATAAACCGTCGCTTCGGTCCTTTCATTGTTGCAAGTAACAGCGGCAAGGGCTTTAAGCGTCTGAGTTTCTATAGAAAATATCCTACCAAGATGAAGAAAGAAAATCTGGCAATCTACCCAACCACAAAGAACATGGAACTCATCGTACCTATTGCAAGGAAGCACGTTGCAGTGACAAATGTCTTCAAGGGTAAGGCAAATGCTCAGGCTGGTGATGCAGATTGCAAGGCCAAGTTGCAGGCAGCCAACACAGGCAAACTCAACACTGTTGTTGACGGAACCGTACGTAAGATTGATGTTACTGGCATGGAACCTGGCTATGTTTACGAGGTTGCTTACTCTATTCTTGACTTCGATGGCAACATCTCGACCGTCAAGTCTTACATCACGATTGAAGAATAAAACAAACCCGCTTTTTGAACAAAAAAAGGAATCAAAGTTATGAAACTTAAGAATATTTTAATGACAGCTGCGCTGCTTGCCGGATGCTTTACAGCATCTGCGCAAGAGCCGCAGGCTGCGGCAAAGAAATGTGATGCATTCGTTCCACATTGGTATGTTCAAGGTCAAGTAGGTGGACAATATACTTTGGGCGAAGTATCTTTCAGTGATCTCCTCTCTGGTAACGTTCAAGTTGGAGCAGGCTATAACTTCTCACCTGTATGGGGTTTACGTCTCTCTCTTGATGCATGGCAGAGCAAGGGCGGTTCTAATCTTGATTATCTTGGACTCGGCGTTAAGACATGGAAGTACAATTTCATTGCTCCAACTCTTGACGTGACATGTGATCTGACCAATTGGATTCTTGGTTACAAAGCAAATCGAGTTTGCAACTTTGGCTTACTGGCTGGTCTCGGCCTTAATTTCGCATGGCATAATGGTGAAGCAGCAGATGTACGTAATCTCGTCGCTTCAACAGAGGTTGCTACTGGCGTAACTGCTCCCGTAGAACATCAGATGACTGACTTGTGGGGTGGTTCTACCACACGCGTCGTTGGCAGACTCGGTGCTTACCTCGACTTCAACATTAGTCGTCGTGTTGCTCTTGGCCTTGAGTTAAACAGCAATGTCCTCTCTGACACTTACAACTCCAAAGAGGCTGGTAATGCCGACTGGTATTTCAACCTGCTGGCAGGTGTCAAGGTTAGACTTGGCAAGCTCAGCAAGAAAGCAGCAGAGCCCATCGTTGTAGAGAAAATCGTTGAGAAACCTGTTGAAAAGGTTGTTGAAAAGATTGTCTACAAGGAGCCTGAAACTCAGCCTCACGACCCGATGCGTCGTGACATCTTCTACACCATCCGCGGTTCTGAAATCAGCAAGACAGAGATGGCGAAGATTGAAGATGTAGTAAACTACCTCAAGAAGTATCCCAATGCTAAGGTTTCCGTTACCGGCTATGCTGACAGAGGCACTGGTAACCCACAAATCAACGTTGGCTATGCACAGAAGCGCGCTCAAGGTGTTGCTGATGTACTGACTAAAAAGTATGGTATTTCTCCTAGCCGTATAACAATAGACAGCAAGGGCGATACCGTTCAGCCTTACGATTTGAACGATCTCAATCGTGTCACAATCTGTATTGCTGAGTAATTATTGACATACTTCTATTAACAACTTCCCCCCGCCATTCTGCATATGTAGTGTGACGGGGGGATGAATTATCATTTATGAGAAGATTCTTAACTTTTCCACTATTTGCCTTGCTTGCCTTGTCAGCAACTCATGCACAAGACATAGACACAGGAACAGGTTTCATTGGCAATGGATACTATCGCATTCACAATGTGGCCACGGAACGTTATGTCTATGTTACTGACAACAAGGACTATTACGACATTGCCCGTGACGAGGAAGATTTCCAAGCTATCCAACTATGGAAGGATGCCGAGAAAACAGTCTCTGATCCTGCCAGCGTTATCTTCATTGAGAAGATAAACAACACAACTTATGACCTCACAGCACAAGGTACTGGAGTTCATTCTCTCACTGGTTACTACGTCAATGTCAGCCAAAAATCGGATAACACATACGAAGTCTCTGCCACCAAGGCTGGTGTAACAAAGTACCTTTATGACGGCAAATCTGGTTCTGCCCAACAAGGGAAAATGAGTACTAGTGGTAAGGACATTTCATATCGTCGGTGGATTGTCGACAAGATTGAAACAGATCATTCCATCAATTATGTTGGTATTAAGCCTACTATCGAGCTGAATGGAGTGTATTATCAACCATTCTATGCTGCTTTCCCTTTCAGGGCAGTTTCTCCGGATATGCATATCTATTATGTCAGCGATGCTGCAGGTTCGTATGCTCTTCTGCAGGAGATTGAGGGCGACATTCCAGCCAGCACTCCTGTCCTCATAGAGTGTGCCTCACCGAATACGACCGACAATCGTATTGAGCTCCTTACTTCTACGACTGCAAAGGTTAGAGGAAATAAACTTCGTGGCGTTTACTTCTGCAATGGCAAACGTCCCGAAAGGTCTAGGGATGCATACAAGAAGTTTGACGCAGCCACGATGCGACTCTTCACAGTTGCAAACGGCAAACTGGTTCTAAGCAATGATGCTCCGGATAGGATCAATACTATTATGGTAACTGACTTTGAGGAATACACTGGATTGATTCCTGCTGATTGTCTGTTTGCCAACACAAGCTATTTCCTAGCAAATGAGTTTACACCGAATACACTCGAGTTGACGGATGATCCAACCAGCATAAATGGCATTGCCGGTCAATCCACAGATAATGCAAAGACTGGAGTCTATACTCTTAGCGGCACATTGCTGCGACAGACAAACGACATACAGGGTTTGCCTTCTGGCTTGTATATTGTAGGTGGACGTAAGATTGCAATTAAGTAAATGAAGAAGTTTGTTCTGCTGTTTTTTGTCTTGACTTTGTCGGCAAGCATGTCGGCTCAAGACAATTCACAAGTTTCGAAGTTGGCCCAAAAGGGTATTCTGAATCATCTAGATGTTGGCGTAAATGTCGGCACATTGGGTTTCGGAGTTGATGTTGCAGTTCCTGTTGGAGATTATGTTCGAGTTCGTGCTGGCTACAGCTATATGCCGCGATTCTCCATCAAATCCGATTTCAACGTTGAAACCCGCAATGGAAGCATAAGTAATCTCATTGCAAAAGTCGGAAAAATTGATGATAAACTTGCCCAATATGGGATTGACATCAATAGTCCAGGTTTTGCAGAGTACAAGGAGATGTTCGACAAGTTCCGCAATGTTGAGGCAAAGGATCATGTTACAATGTCTCTCAAGCCTAACTTGCACCAGTTCAAGTTCTTGGTTGATGTTCTGCCTTTCAAGAACAACAAGCATTGGAGTTTTACTGCGGGCTTCTTCGTCGGACCTTCCACTGCGGGAGATGCATGCAATCTGGAGAAGGAAACGCTGATTTTGGAAGGCATTAATGCATACAATGCCATCTATGTCAACTATCCGGAACAGGGAATCAAAGGAACTTGGCTACATGAAGACGGCAAAGCAAAAGAAGACCCCTTCTACAGATATGGCGTTGCAGGCTTCAATCTGGGCACATTTGCCGATGGAGACAAAGCCCTTATGGTTCCCGATAAGGACAACAAGGCTCGAGCTGAAATGACCATAAGTAAGATACGTCCCTACCTGGGTTTAGGATATAACACGCATTTGTCTCGCGACCAAAAATGGAATCTGACTGTTGATGCAGGTGTGCTGATTCTCTGCGGAAAGCCCAAGATTTATGCTGACAATGTGTATAAAATCGATGCAAGCCCCATTCGTTTCGACGAAAACGGGAAATACTTGGGAGGCATAGGCTTTGACGAAGACGATTTCTACTATGGTGACATCGTTGGACGCATTCCTGGAACCTACAAATACGGACCTTATGGAGAGTTGAGGAACAATGTTGATTTGGCCCGAGACTTGCACAACATTCCTGGAAAGGTTGGCGATATGGTCAATACGATCTCCAAATTCAAAGTCTATCCGAATGCTTCGATAACAGTTACGTACAGGCTGTTCTGAACATACATAACATTCTTCTAAATGTCACGTTTGCACGCACAAGAAAACATCAAACGTTAAGTTGGAAAACGTCACACGTGAAAATGGCCAACATCAAACGTGAAGTTTGCGAACTTCACGTTTGATGTTTGTAAACTACACTAGTGATGTTTTGTGTAAGTGCCAGTCCTCTATTCCTGAACCGCTCATGAAAAAGCCCCTTCCCATTTTGGAAAGAGGCATAAAAAAGCCCCTCTTTCAAGAGAGGGGCCTAGAATTAAGCTTTCTTTAGAATGCCAACTCCTTGCCAGCTTTGAACTTAACCACCTTCTTTGCAGGAATGGTGATAGCCTTCTTTGTAGCGGGGTTGATACCCTTGCGAGCCTTGCGCTTTGTAACGTCGAAAGTACCGAAGCCTACGAGAGCAACCTTTTCGCTCTTCTTAACAGCCTTCTTGATAGCTTCCAGAGTTGCGTCCAGAGCCTTCTTTGCGTCAACCTTGCTCAAGCCAGCGCCCTCAGCGATCTTGGCAACTAATTCAGTCTTGTTCATAAGATAATTGTTTAGTTGTTTGTAATTAAGTTATTTAATACACTATATTATTGCACTTTTGCATCACAAATTTAGCGAAACTTGCCTTAACAGCAAAGCTTTTTCTTAAAAAAATGCAATAAATGACGAAAAAACTTGATATAAAGGCGGTTTTGCCCCATTTCTACATCTATTTTTCGTATCTTTGCACGCGAAATATTAACATTTAGACAATTACAGATGAATACGATACCTCCCATCACTAAAAACCTGCTCATCATCAATGTGCTGTGCTTCCTTGCCAGTCTGGCCTTTGCTTCTCACAACATAGACCTCGAGGAGATGTTCGGCCTGCACTTCTTTCTAGCCAGCAACTTCCGTCCCTGGCAAATCTTTACCTACATGTTCATGCACGCCAATTGGTCGCATCTCTTCTTCAACATGTTTGCCGTTTGGATGTTTGGCCGTATTATGGAGCAGACGATGGGCAGGAACAGATTCCTTTTCTACTATCTGACTTGCGGACTTGGAGCAGGTCTTGCTCAAGAACTCGTTCAGATGGCAGAGTATTGGTACTACGGCTTTGGCAATTACGGGCAAATAAATCTTGGTGACGCTATCGTTCCTATGGCTGACTACCTTAACCGTTGGAACACCGTTGGAGCCTCAGGAGCCGTCTATGGCATCTTGCTCTCTTTCGGCATGACGTTCCCCAACGAACGACTTTTCATCTTCCCCATACCCGTTCCCATCAAGGCAAAATACTTCGTCGTAGGCTATGCTGTCATCGAACTTCTGTCGGCTCTCTCACTCAGTAGCGATGGAGTGGCACACATGGCTCATCTTGGTGGCATGCTTGTTGGCCTGTTGCTTCTGCTCTATTGGCGTGGAGGAGGCGGGAGAGGCAATCGTGGCGGCTACAGCAGCTACGATCGAGGCAGTAACTCATGGGATAATTTCCGAAGTTGGTTCTCTTCCTTATTCAAGAAGAAAGAGCCACATATCGATGTTACTTATGGAGGCCGATACAATCAAGAGGCAGCCTATCGCCAACAGAAAAAGCAGGAAGAGGAAGAACTCAATCGCATCCTGGACAAAGTGAAGAAGAACGGCTACGAAGGTCTCACCAGTGAAGAGAAGAAGCGACTGTTTGACATAAGCAGAAAATAATCATGCTTAAACGACTCTCAATTAGTCTTTTCCTTGGCGCCAATCTCTGCACCATATTGTTATTATGGCTGTGTGTGGCATTGACATTCGTCTCGCCAGACGTTATGCCTCGGCTTTCGCTCCTCACTTTGGCATTCCCCATCTTTCTGGTTGTCGACATACTCTTCATCTTCTTTTGGCTTCTGTTTCATGCTCGACTGGTATGGGTGCCTATTGTTGGAGCGCTCCTTGTTGGCAGCTACATCCTCGACTACTGCCCTATCCACTTCAGCAACAACAATAACAGCAACAAACTTGCCGACACAACCATAACTGTCGCGACCTTTAACGTCAGCTATATTGAAAGCGATGAAGAGAAACAAAACGAGTTGATTCGCTTCCTGAACACGGCCAATGCCGATATTGTCTGCCTGCAAGAGCTTAACAAAAGTTTCTTCAAAGACCATAAGGCTTGGCTAGACACAACAGCCTACCATACTCTGCAAAGCATTAATGTGGCTATACTTTCACGCCATCCATTTTTGAGCGAAGCCTTGAACATAGACTATCCGACACGCAGCAACCACAGCATAGCTTGCTGGATAGATTATCAAGGTGACAGTCTGCTCCTTGTCAACAACCATTTGGAAAGCACCCACCTAAGCACAGCAGAAAAGGACGATTATGCCAACGCCATCATAGAACCTGGCCGTCAAGCCATCGAAAACAGTTCGCGAATGCTTCTGGGCAAACTGAGTGAAGCCGCAGCCTATCGAGGAGCACAGGCCGACAGTATTTGCGCGCTTATAGACCACAGTGCAAGCCATCCTGTTATTGTCTGCGGAGACTTCAACGACACACCCATTTCATATACCTACCAAAAACTAGCCCGTCGCCTTACATCAGCCTATCGGGAGAAAGGCATGGGGCCAGGTTTTTCATTTTCCCAGCGTTTCTTTCCCGTACGCATCGACCACATCTTTTATTCCTCAAACTGGGCATGTCAGTCATGTTGCATAGATAAAACCATTTCCACCTCTGACCACTACCCTCTCGTTGCTCGTTTGAGCAAAAAAGTTCATTAAACTTTCTTTTTTGCATAAAAAATCCCTCTTTTGCTCTTTGTTTACGGAAAAAGTCTTATCTTTGCACGCTATTATGCCAAAATGGAATAAAATATAAACAAAAAATTAAATAATTCTATTAACAATGCAAAACAAAGGATTTGTAAAGGTTTTCGCAGTTCTGCTGACACTTGTGTGTCTTTTCTATCTGAGCTTCTCCGTTGTGACCAATCACTTCGAAAGCAAAGTTGAAAAGCTTGCACAGACAGAAGGTCAGGCTGCTGCCGACCGCTACATGGATTCTCTGCTCAACAACAAGGTGTACTGCAATGTATGGACATTGAAGGAATGCCGCGAGATGGGCATTGGTCTTGGTCTTGACCTCAAGGGAGGTATGAATGTTATTCTGGAAGTCAGCGTGCCTGATGTCATCAAAGCACTTGCCGACCACAAAGAAGAGACAGATGAAAACTTCCGTAAGGCTGTTGAACAGGCCACAAAAGAGGCTGCTGCCAGCCAAAGTGATTTTATTACTTTATTCGTAAAGGACTACAAAACTCTCGAGCCCAACAAGGCCCTCGCTGAACTCTTTGCCACACAACAACTTCGTGACAAAGTGACAACAAAGAGCACTGACAAGGAAGTCGAGAGCGTGCTTCGTGCTGAAGTTAAGAGTGCAATTGACAACTCTTACAATGTACTCCGCACCCGTATCGACCGCTTTGGTGTCGTACAGCCTAATATCCAGGCCCTCGAAGGTCAGGAAGGCCGCATCATGGTCGAAATGCCTGGCGTAAAGGAACCCGAACGCGTACGTAAGTTGCTGCAAGGCAGTGCCAACCTCGAATTCTGGGAGACCTACAATGCACAGGAGATTACTCCTTTCCTGATTACTCTTGACACTAAGCTTGCTGCCGCATTGAGTGGCATCAAGGAAGATGCCGCTGCTGCCGACACAACACAAGTTGAAGAGGCTCCTGCCGACACAGCAAAGGCCGCTGCCGACCTCGCTTCTGCCGTTGCTGAGAACAGCGATGAAGAGACTGCATCAGCAACTGCTTCTGCTGCTGACCTCGAAAAGGCCCACAAGCAGAATCCTCTGCTGAGCCGTTTGAACCACAGATATGCTTATGGTTGCGTAGTTGGCGTTGCCAGCAAGCGCGACATGGATGCCATCAATGAACTCCTTGCTTCTCCTGAAGCTAAGGAAGTTCTTCCCTCCGATCTCCGCCTCAAGTGGGGTGTTAAGGGTATGGGAGAAGGTGCCAATGCCAACACCTACGAACTGTATGCCATTAAGGTGACAGAGCGTAACGGTCGTGCTCCTCTGGAAGGTGACGTTGTTACCGATGCCAGCGACTCTTATGATCAGAGAGGTATGCCTTGCGTTAGCATGAAGATGAACGTCGATGGTGCACGTCGTTGGGCTGCCCTCACAAAGGCCAACCTGAAGCGTAGCGTAGCCATCGTGCTTGATGATAACGTTTACAGTGCTCCTACTGTACAGAGCGAAATCACTGGCGGTAATTCCGAAATTACTGGTCACTTCACTGCAGAAGACACTCGCGACCTCGCAAACGTGCTGAAGTCTGGTAAGATGCCTGCTCCTGCAAAGATTGTCAGCGAGGAAATCGTTGGTCCTTCTCTTGGTGCAGAATCTATCCGTCAGGGTATCTGGAGCTGCGTCATCGCCTTTGTCATCCTGATGATCTACATGATCACGATGTACGGCTTCATCCCAGGCATGGTTGCGAACTGCGCTCTTATCCTGAACCTCTTCTTCACAATCGGTATCCTGACTAGTTTCCAGGCTGCCCTCACCATGAGTGGTATCGCAGGTATGGTACTGTCGTTGGGTATGGCAGTCGATGCTAACGTGCTTATCTACGAGCGTACGAAGGAAGAGATGAAGGCAGGCAAGAAGGTTCGCGAAGCACTTGCAGCTGGTTACAGCAACGCTTTCAGCGCCATCTTCGACTCTAACTTGACGTCAGTCATCACGGCTATCATCCTTTACTACTTCGGTACAGGTCCTATCCGCGGCTTTGCAACTACGTTGCTGATCGGTATCTGCGTCAGCTTCTTCACCGCAGTGTTCCTGACACGCGTCGTTTATACTCAGGTAATGGACAAGGACAAGTGGCTCGGCCTCACATTCCGCACCGCTATTGGTGACAAGATTTCCTTCCAGAACCCGAACTTCAAGTTCATGAGCGCATACAAGAAGAGCTTCGCTATCTTCGGCACGTTGGCAGTCATCAGCATTGCCTTCATGTTCACTCGTGGCTTTAGCAAGAGTATTGACTTCACAGGTGGTCGCAACTTCGTGGTATTGTTCGAGAACAACGTACAACCCGAGACCGTTCGCGGCTTGTTGGCCGAAGCATTCCCAGAAAGCAACACCAGCGCAATCGCACTTGGTACCGAAGGCAAAACCATCCGTATCTCTACGAACTATCGCATTGAAGAGGACGGCATCGAAGTTGATAGCGAGATTGAAGAGAAGTTGTTCAACACCCTCAAGGGCGGCAACTTGTTGGCAAACGACCTTACCCTGGAGAACTTCATCAACCGTGATGAGCGTGCTGGCGGTTCTATCATCAGCAGCCAGAAGGTAGGTCCTTCCGTAGCATCCGACATCACAAAGGGAGCCATTTGGAGTGTCATTCTGGCCTTCATTGCCATCTTCGTGTACATCTTCATCCGTTTCCGCAACCTGTCGTTCTCTATTGGTGCCATCACCGCACTGGTTGTGGACATCATCCTCATCTTGGGTATGTACAGTATGTGCTGGGGCTGGATGCCATTCTCTCTTGAGATTGACCAGACGTTCATCGGTGCTGTGCTGACCGCTATCGGTTATTCCATCAACGATAAGGTGGTTGTATTCGACCGTATTCGCGAGTTCCTCCACCTGCATCCGAAGCGCGACAAGCAGGAGCTCTTCAATACTTCTTTGAACAGCACCTTGAACCGTACCATCAACACCTCTGTATCTACGTTCATCGTTCTTGCAGTTATCTTCTGCCTTGGCGGTGCCAGCATTCGCAGCTTCGCCTTTGCAATGATCTTGGGTGTCATCTTCGGTACGCTGTCTTCTATCTTCGTGGCTGCTCCCACAGCTTACCTCACCAGAGGCAAGAATATTGTTGAGGAGCCCGAGAAGAAGTAGGATTCCGACTTTACACATCTTTATAATAAGAGCCGCAGCACTGCCAAGTCAGGGTTGCGGCTCTTCGTCTTATCAAACGTGGCATGTTATGATCGCAAACGTCACACTAGTAAATTGTAAACGTCACACTAGATGATTGCAAACGTCACACTAGATGATTGCAAACGTCACGTGCCACGTTTGCAATCATGGCACGTTACGTTTTTTATTTCGACACGTGATAATTTTCAATTATCAATTTCGGATTGTCAATTTTATTTTGTACCTTTGCAGCAGTATTTATTGTAAAGCACTCAAAGCCATGAGTCCAAACGAACTCAACGACCTGCTGAAGCAGACCGTCAGCCGTCTTTCAGAGCCTGACTCACTACACGGCCTTTTCCATGAACACAATGATGGCGACCCGCTGCCCTCAGCTCCGGCTCTTGCCGAGATTATCGAACTTAGCCGAGCCATCCTGTTTCCAGGATTCTATGGGAAGTCCACGCTGAACAGCAAAACGCTCCCCTATCACATTGGTGTCAGTTTGGACCGCCTCAATCAACTGCTCACGCAACAGGTTTTGGCAGGCCTTTGTTTCCAATCCTGCGAGAAGGTACAGACGTGCGAACTGACAGAGAAGGCCCAAACGATTGCAGCTGAGTTCATCTCTCGCATGCCAGAGCTGCGAAGCATCCTCGCTACAGACGTCGAAGCGGCTTATAATGGTGATCCTGCAGCCGAGTCGTATGGCGAAATCATCAGTTGCTATCCGGTCATCAAAGCGATTAGCAGCTACCGAATTGCCCACGAACTCCTGCTTTTGGGCGTGCCCTTGATTCCTCGCATCATTACTGAAATGGCCCATAGCGAAACAGGTATCGACATCCATCCGGGAGCTCAGATAGGTCATCACTTCACCATCGACCACGGAACTGGTGTTGTCATTGGAGCGACTTGCATCATTGGCAACTATGTCAAACTGTATCAAGGTGTTACGCTTGGCGCGAAGAGTTTCACGCTGGACGACAACGGCAATCCCGTCAAAGGCATTCCCCGCCACCCGATACTCGAGGATAATGTCATCGTTTACAGTAATGCGACAGTCCTGGGACGCATCACCCTGGCTCAAGGCACCGTGATAGGCGGCAACGTCTGGGTAACCGAAAGCACGAAGCCGGGCGAGCAAATCATTCAGGCAAAAAAGCGAAAGAGCCAACTGGTAAGGCCCGAAGACTGGGGATGCCTGTGATAGTCCATAATTCATAGTCCATAGTTCATAGTTAAATAACAAGCTAACAAATGCAGAATCCCAAGTGGAACACTCCAGCGAGCAAAACCGGAGAAGAGTTCGAAATGATAGCCAAGACCTTCCAAGGCCTTGAGACTGTGCTCGCGACGGAGCTTATAGACCTCGGCGCAAACAACATACAGATAGGACGCCGCATGGTGTCGTTCACCGGAGACAAGGAGCTCCTTTATCGTGCGAACTTCCAACTCCGCACGGCCATCCGCATCCTGATGCCCATCAAGCACTTCCGCGCCACCTCGGCCGATGAGGTGTACGAGGCTGTGCAGGAAATCGATTGGACAAACTACCTGACTAACGAGACGACGTTCGCCGTGGATAGTGTGGTCTTCAGCCAAGAGTTCCGGCACTCTAAGTTTGTGGCCTACAAGGTGAAAGATGCTATTGTCGACCAGATGAGGGAGCGTACGGGAGGTCGTCCGAACATCCGTGTCACCAATCCCGACCTGCAGCTCCACATCCACATCGCTGAGTACGACTGCACCCTCTCGCTCGACACAAGCGGAGAAAGCCTGCATCGTCGTGGATACAGGCAAGAGACAGTAGAGGCTCCGCTGAATGAAGTCCTCGCTGCCGGCATTATTATGCTGACGGGTTGGAAGGGCGAATGCGACCTCATTGACCCGATGTGCGGCAGCGGAACCATAGCCATCGAGGCAGCTTTGATTGCCCGCGGCATCGCTCCTGGCGTGTATCGCAAGGAATATGCCTTCGAGAAGTGGCCCGACTTTGACCAGGAACTCTTCGACAGCATATACGAAGATGAGTCAAAGGAGCACGAGTTCGAGCATCACATCTACGGCTACGACATCAATCACAATGCTGTTGCCATTGCCACGACCAACGTCAAGGCTGCCGGCTTGAGCAAGGAAATCACCATCCAACAGCAGGACTTCGCCGACTTCAAGCAGCCCGCGGAGAAAGCCATCATCATCACCAATCCCCCCTACGGCGAACGTATCTCGGCTCCGGACCTGCTTGGCCTCTACAAGATGATAGGCAGCAAGTTCAAACACGACTTTACTGGCAACGACGCGTGGGTGCTCAGCTATCGCGAGGAATGCTTCGACCAGATCGGACTTAAACCGTCGCTCCGCACGCCGCTCTACAACGGAAGCCTCGAATGCGAACTCCGCAAGTACCAGATGTTCAGTGGAAAGTTCAACGACATGCGTGCCGAAGGAGGTGACATCAAAACCGCTCAGGAACGTCGCATGATGGCGGATCGCAAGCGATTTAAGCAACATCGCGACTTCAAGGAACGCCTCGAGGACGATCCTCGCGAGCGTTTCACCCGCAAGAAGGACCGCGAAGACTATCGCAGAGGCAGCAAGAAAGGCGACTTCCGCAAGGAGTCCAGAGGCGAGCGCAAAGACTTCCGAGGTGATTCGCGCAAGGATTTCCGCGGAGACCGCAAGCCTTTCGACAAAAATAAACCCGTTAAGAAATATGGAAAGAAACGCTATGACGATGAAGATTAAATACCTTATTCTATCACTCCTCATGCTCTCCACGACCGGTTCACTCTTCGCCCAAAAGCTCTTCACACTTGAAGAACTCAACTTCGGCGGGAAGAATGCTTCGAAGTTCTACCCCGAGCGATGGCAACTGCGCTGGGACGGGAACCGACTCATCGATGCTGCCGACAGGTCAAACGTCATTGTGATTGACCCCAAGACGGGCAAAACTATCGAAGGCGAAACGGCCAGCCTCGATGCAAACAAGCGTTCGCGACACGAAGGAGAACTGGAATTCTGCAAAGCTTCCGGCGCTGTCGCATTCCTGCGCGACAATAACCTGTTCGTTCTGGCTGCCGACGGCACCGAACATCAGTTGTCGAGCGACGGCTCGCGGGAGATTGTGTACGGTCAAAGCGTACATCGCGACGAGTTCGGCATCTATAAGGGAACCTTCTGGAGCCCCGACGGACAGCAGCTCGCCTTCTATCGCATGGACCAAAGCATGGTGGCAGATTACCAAACGGGACAGATCATCTACCTTGACCTGGGCGATCCTACTGACAGATACTTCACCAACATTGCTTGGGCACCGGACGGAGGGACGCTCTATCTCTACGAGCTCAACCGCGACCAGAACCACACGACACTCGATGCCTACGATGCTGCAACAGGTCGCAAGCTCCGCACCCTGCGCGAGGAGAGTTCCGACAAGTACGTCGAGCCGCTCCACCCCATTACCTTCTTGCCTTGGGACAACAGCAAGTTCATCTATTGGAGCTGGAAAGATGGCTTCAAGCACCTGTATCTGATGGACATCGAGGGCAAAGAACTCGGCCAACTCACCAGCGGTAAGTGGGTCGTGAAGGAGCTTGTCGGCTTCTGTCCAGCCACAAAGAGCGCCATCATCATCACTAAGGAAGCAGGCGACTTGCAGCGCAACATCTATCGTCTCGACCTGAAGACAAAGAAGCGCACGCTGCTCGACAACGGTCGCGGATGCCACTCCGCGCAGCTCTCTGCCGATGGGCGTTACCTCATCGACACTTGGCAAGAACCGACTGTGCCGCGTGCCTGCGCCGTGACCGACACGAAGACTGGCAAGCAGAGCCTGCAAAGAACGGCTAAAGACCCGTGGGAAGGCTGGTATCAACCCATATTCGAGCAGGGCACCATCCTTGCTGCTGATGGCCAGACAACACTTTACTGGCGCATGGTCAAGCCGATGGACTTCGATGCCTCGAAGAAGTATCCGACCGTCGTTTACGTCTATGGCGGCCCGCACGCCCATAATGTCGAGGCCTCCTGGCACTGGGGCTCGCGCTCCTGGGAGACCTACATGGCACAGAAAGGCTATATCCTCTTCATCCTCGACAACAGAGGAAGCGAGGACAGAGGCAGGGACTTCGAGCAAGTTACCTTCCGTCATCTGGGACAAGAGGAGATGAAAGACCAAATGTGTGGTGTGGAATTCTTGAAGACATTACCTTATGTAGATGCCGACAGGCTTGGCGTTCATGGCTGGAGCTACGGCGGATTCATGACGACATCGCTCATGACAACCTATCCCGACGCGTTCAAAGTGGGCGTGGCAGGTGGCCCTGTCATTGACTGGAAATGGTATGAAGTGATGTACGGCGAACGGTACATGGACACGCCTCAGCAAAACCCCGAAGGCTACAAGCAAACGAGTTGCATCAACAAGGCAAAGAACCTGAAGGGCAAACTGCAGATCATCATCGGCATGAACGACCCGACATGTGTTCCCCAGCACAGCCTGCAGTTCCTCAACGCCTGTGCAGAAGCCGGCACACAGCCCGACTTCTTCGTCTATCCAGGCGAGGGCCACAACATGGCAGGGCATAAGAGTGTCCACCTGCATGAGCGTATCACACAATACTTCGAAGATTATCTTAAATAGAATATAACGTTATGCGTATCCTTCTTTTAGGCAGTGGCGGGCGTGAACATGCCCTAGCTTGGAAAATCAGTCAAAGTTCAAAGGTCGACAAACTGTACATCGCACCTGGAAATGCCGGCACAACAGAGGTCGGCGAAAATGTCAACATAAAGGTTAACGACTTCGAAAGCATCAAGAAGTTCTGCCTTGACAAGCAGATTCAGATGGTTGTGGTTGGTCCCGAAGACCCGTTAGTGAACGGCATCTACGACTTCTTTAAGGAAGACGAACAACTTCAGAGCATCCCCGTTATTGGCCCAAGTAAGAAGGGGGCCGTGCTTGAGGGAAGCAAAGACTTTGCCAAAGGTTTCATGCAAAGGCATGGAATCCCGACGGCAGCCTACCGCACCTTTACCGGCGAGACACTCGAGGATGGTAAGGCTTTCCTGCGAACCTTGAAGGCGCCTTATGTTCTGAAGGCCGACGGACTGTGTGCTGGCAAGGGTGTCCTCATCCTGCCAACCCTAGAAGAGGCAGAGAAGGAACTTGAAGAGATGCTTGGCGGCATGTTCGGCGGCGCAAGTAGTCGGGTCGTCATCGAAGAGTTCATGAGCGGCATCGAGTGCAGCGTCTTCGTCCTGACCGATGGAAAAAGTTACAAGATCTTGCCCGAAGCAAAGGACTACAAACGCATCGGCGAGGGCGATACCGGCCTGAATACTGGTGGAATGGGTAGCGTCAGTCCTGTCCCATTTGCCGACAAAGAGTGGATGAAAAAGGTTGAAGACCGCATCATTCGTCCCACAGTCGAAGGCTTGAAAGCCGAAGATATTGACTATAAAGGCTTTATCTTCTTCGGCCTCATCAATGTGGAGGGTAATCCAAAAGTCATCGAGTACAATGTTCGCATGGGTGATCCGGAAACGGAAACTGTGATGCTCCGCCTGAAGAGCGACCTCGTGGACCTCTTCGAAAGTGTTGCGGCTGGCACACTTGCAGAGAAAGAGATCGAGTTTGACGAGCGTGCTGCCGTCTGCATCATGTTGGTGAGCGGCGGTTATCCTGGTTCGTACGAGAAAGGCTTCCCCATCACAGGCATCGATGACGTGGAGGACAGCATTGTCTTCCATGCCGGTACAGCTATGAAGGACGGCGAAATCGTAACTAACGGCGGCCGAGTCATTGCTGTAAGCAGCTATGGAAAAGACAAGGAAGAAGCCTTGCAGAAGAGTTTTACCGAGGCGAAGAAGATAAAGTTCCAAGGTAAGAATTTCCGTCGAGACATAGGGGCCGACCTCTAATATGGTACGGTACAGGCTCCAGAACAAGATTGCAGGGAGCGAACTGACACTTCCCTTCTGCGCGATTGCCGCAATCAGTATGTGGTGGTTGCCGCAGAAGGCTTTTGATGTGCGATGTCTTCTTGGTCTGGTTCTCTGCTTGCTCACCACCTATGTCATCATGGAGACGAATGCACAACAACACATCATTCGCATTCGAACCCGCATGATGTCGTGCGTTTGGCTCATACTTGCGGCCAGCCTCTCGTTCATTCATCCTTTAGGCGAGCCAATTATTGCGGCCACATTCCTATGCATGAGCTATCTTTTGCTGTTCCGATGCTACCAGAAGCATCGTCCCCAGAAACTTGTGTTCCATGCCTTTCTGATGCTTAGCTTGGGCAGTTTCTGCGCACCAGTCATGTTGCCGATGTCAATCTTCTTCTTCCTTTATACTGCCATCTTCTTGCGCTCGCTGACGAGAAAAGCGTTTTGGGCAGGCATACTAGGCGTTATCGTGCCTTATTGGTGCTATGCCGTCTGGTGTTTTGCGACAGAAGACATGCAGAGTTTTGTAACGAGAATGACCGAAATGGCGAAGTTCGACATTCCGACTGTCGAGGCTGTCACATCGCTACCATTCGTCTGGCAGGTTTCCGCAGGAGTCGTGGCCTTGCTCAGCATTGTGAGTATCCTGCACTATCTCCAAACGAACTACGACGACAAGATACGGGTTCGCATGATATTGTACATATATGTCTTGCAGACATTACTTTTGATAGCGTACCTCGTCCTTCAGCCCGTTCACTATCAGACCACGATGGCTTTGCTCGTAGCGAGTGCCAGCCCACTCATCGCGCACTATTTCTCGCTCAGCAGAAGCATTCTGACCACCATCTTTTTCCTGCTTTCCATATTGCTCACGGCAGGTATGGCGACACTCAATCTCTGGTTGACTTCGTTCTCCATCTAAGGGAAGGAGGAAAACATCACACGTGATAATCGCAAACATCACACGTGACGATTGCAAATGACACACGTGACAAAGTCAAACTTCAAACGTGACGTTTGGCAACTTCACACGCCTAGTTTGCCAACGCAACAAGTCAACTGAAAATCAGCGACTTTTCCTACCAGATGTCTTCAGACTCTTCCGGGTTATCGTAAACCTCTTTTGCTACATATTCGAAGTAGTCCATATAGAACTCCTTGGCTTCTGCATCGAGGACGGACTGGAAGCGGATGTAGTAGTTTTGGTAAGGCTGAAGGAAGGTATTGATGATAATACGGCGTGACATGTAATGGAAAGTGCGAACGGGACTGCCGCCGCCATTAGCATTGGTCCATGCATAAGGTGCCTTCATGAAGCCTTTCGTACGCATAGCTTTCGTGACGCGGTCGTTGTATTCCTCGTCGTCAGTATCTGCTTCCCAACCCACATTAGAGGGAACTGTGACGCTTTCCATTCGTTTCTCCAAGCCACCCATGCGAAGATCCATAGGAATACCTGCGGCGGGCATACGGTCGCGAGTCGTTCCAAAATAGACCTGAGCCATCGAGCGGACGCGCGAACCTGTTGCTACACCAAAGCGGATCTCGTACTGACCTGCTCGCGGAACTGGCGGCAACTGCATGGTAAAGTCGTAGCGACCGATGATGTTGAACTCGTCGCCCTGCAAGTTATGATAGCCCGACATGTAACCTTGCAGATAATAGAACAACGTGCCCTCGCGAATCTCGACACCGTCCAGATACGGATAATTCGTGGGAATAGCCCTGACGTTGGGCGCTCCGTATGCATAGTAGGCTCGTTGTTGGCGGATGTCATTATTCATCATTTCTGGCATCGTGCAGCAAGCGTCGAAACGGATACGCTGACTCGACATCGTATTGCAGACGTTCTCTGTGCAGACGAGCAATTGTTCGATAGGATAGACAATAGCGTTGGCTATGTTAGAGGCGTCTGTTCCTGCTTCGGTACTGGTAAGTATGCGGATGCCCTCGTTCTCTGTTGGCGTCGAACTGGAGCCTTTTATGCGGAAGAACATGCCGCTCTCATGATAGTCGTTTATGTTTAGCTTGGTTGGTCCGAACTGGCCTCTTCCGTTCCTCAGAATTGGGAAACGGTTAAGGTAAATGCCGTTCGACTCGAGACTCTCGTATGTCTTGAGCATTCGTGGCAGTCCCATCGTCTGGTAATAGTCCATGATGGGTATGGTGGGACCCTTGGCTGAGGAGTAGTTGTACCCCAGTTCGTTGTAGTGTATGACCAGCTTTTCCCTGCCGATACGTTGTGGTAAGAGATGATACGTGACGAACTGGTTCAGCACATTCATCTCGTTGGTATAGTCATCGTCATAAAGTGTTCCGTCTATGTAGTCGAAGAGTCTAGACTCGCGCAGGTAATCGCAAACATCTTTGACAGTTATCTCCTCAACCGGTTTGCCCAACGTCTCCTCCCAGAAATGGTCTGTTTCGGCAAAGAGTGTGAAGCCATAGTAGCGGTGTCTGGGAATGGTACCAGCCTGCCCCACAGAAGTGTGATTGGGCAAGTTCTTGACCTGATTGGTCTGATAAAGGTACTCCCACGTCTCATCACGATAGGCGTTGAGCGTGTCTTCCATATGGCAAGCCAACAACAAACGCGACATTACGGTGTACCCACTACCAGGCTGCTTTGCCCACATACGCATAAAGTCGCCCAAACGTCCGTCGCTAGGAGCAACCACTCCCTCAACCTGATGAACATATCCGTTAGTCAGCATGATGCCCCTGTTCTTCTTTGAAACAGTTGCAACACCATCGATGCTGATGCTGTCCAAGTCATGCGTGCCATAGAATACACGCAACTTTCGGTTGTTCATGTTTGCCAATCCAAACTCATGCTCGTTATCTGGGAAGTCCGAAATGTCGTAAGCATACTGGTCGCCACTATCCAAAACACTATTGAACACAATAACTTTCTCGATACTGTCCAGCGTGCTTACTTCCGTGAAACCTTCCCAAGACGGTTCCGTAATGATGCCTTTCCTGCAAAGAGAGTCAAGGTAAGTCTGTATGGCTTCGTTCGAAGGGGCAAACACAGTATAGTGTCCGCGAGCAGACAGCAATTGCTTCAATGTTGTCTGGGAGTAAGGGCTGACAGGAACCTTGCTAAGCAAACGTACATACTCGCTATAGTAGTCCTTTTCCTCAAGATATTGCATGATGGTTTTCCCCTCGAATACATATCTCGCAGACGTGTCAATATGTTCCGTGCAACCAATCAAAGTGATTAGCAGGATTGCAGCCGTCAAAAGTCTTTTCATTGGGAAGAATTTTGTTGTCAGTCATAGTTTTCCTTTGCAAATATATAACTTTTTACGATATAACACGCGCTTTTCCCACATTATTTATATGTAGATTGCTCAAAAAATTATAACTTTGCACTCATGAAACCTGCTCTTATCGATATTCCTGTGCTCATTCTGTTCTTCAACAGGCCGCAGCAATTGAGCCAAGTCTTTACCCAAGTCAGCAAGGCTCGCCCGTCTCGTCTGTTTCTTTATCAGGACGGGCCACGAAGTGAAGCAGACATGCCTGGCATACTTGCCTGCCGAGAAGTGGTGGCAAAGGTCGACTGGGAATGTCAGATAGAGACCTTCTATCAGGAACGGAACTTCGGTTGCGACCCCTCGGAATACATCTCGCAGAAATGGGCCTTCAGCCATGTTGACAAATGCGTCGTCCTGGAAGACGATGATGTGCCTGCCGTCAGTTTCTTTTCGTTCTGCAAAGAAATGCTCGAACGCTATGAAAACGACGAACGCATCACGATGATAAGCGGATTTAACCTAGAAGAACAGACCAACGACATACAGGAAGATTACTTCTTCACCACAAACTTCAGCATTTGGGGCTGGGCCTCGTGGCGACGCGTCATCGATCAATGGGACGAACACTACACTTGGCTCGACAACCCCACTGCAGTCCGTCAGATAGAAGAACTGATACGCGAACGCCGTTACCGCAAAGACTTCCTGCCTATGTGCCGAAAGCATCGGGAGCAAGGCAAAGCCTTCTACGAAACCATTTTCTGGTCACACTTGCTGCTCAGCAATGGCCTTGCCATTGTGCCAAGGAAGAACATGATAAACAATCTTGGCGCAACAGCAGACAGCACACACTTCGGAGGATCCCTCGAGACAATGCCTCGTGGCTATCGACGTATATTCACCATGCAACGATTCGAGTTCTCGGAAGGTCATACCCTCAATCATCCGCCATACATTATCGAACATGTAGCCTACCGACATCGTGCCTATCGCATCATGGGCTGGAGGTGTCCGATGGTTAAAATCAGCCGTTCCATCGAGGAATTACTGCTTAACCTGCGTTATGGGAACTTCCGTTTCATTCTCACCTCCATACGAAATAGACTCAACAAGTGGATGGGAAAGGAGGCTTACAAATGAATGTTCTGCTCGTAAGCACAAGCGAATGCAGCGGAGGAGGAGCCATTGCTGCTCGTCGCCTCATGGAAGCCCTCAACAAAAACGGAGTGAAGGCCAAGTTGATGGTGCGCGATAAGCAATCGGATGCCATTACGGTTTGTCAGGTAGGCAACAAGATTCCAAAGTTCGTGGAACGCCTTTCCATATTGCCTCGCTGCGGATTCCGACGCTCTCGACTCTGGCAAGCAGGCATCGCTAACGTGGGTATCGACATCACACATACCCGAGAATTCCAAGAAGCAGACGTCATACATCTGCATTGGGTGTGCCAAGGCATGCTTTCTCTCGATGGATTGGAGAAAATAATGGGTAGCAACAAACGTGTTGTCTGGACGCTGCACGACGAATGGCCTTACTTGGGAGTATGCCATTATCGAGGAGAATGTGCTGAAAGAGAGTGCCGAAATTGTCCTGTTCTTTGTGGCTCTCTACCTTCTTTTCTATACGCGCGCAAGCGGGCAATCTACCAACAATGGCACCCAACCTTTGTGGGATGCAGTCAATGGATTGCCGAGCAGGCACGACACGCCCTGCCTTCAGAACGTGTGGAGCACATCAACAACTGCATTCCGTCTGCACTCTTCCACCCTGCCGATATGCAGCAAGCACGACAATCGCTTTCCTTGCCACGAGATAAACGCCTGCTCCTCTTCTGCAGTCAAAAGGTGAATGACGAGAGGAAAGGCATCTCCTATCTGCTCGAAGCCCTGCAACTAATTGAAAAGGAAAACCTTCATCTGGTCATTGTAGGCAAGAATGCAGAACAAATCCCGTTGCCTGACGGCATTAGCGTCACTCGTTTCGGCTCCGTTGGTGAGCATTTGATGCCACAAATCTACAACGCCGTCGATGCTTTCCTCACACCAAGTCTGCAAGACAATCTGCCCAACACCATTGCAGAGGCAATGAGTTGCGGCACACCTTGCGTAGGTTTCAACGTTGGAGGCATACCTGAGATGATAGACCATCTGGGGAATGGTTATGTGGCACACTACCGAGATGCTGTCGACTTGGCTTCAGGCATACGTTTCGTCCTCAGTCACAACTTGCGAGATGCCGCCCATCATAAGGCTGCAGATGCTTACGGAGAAACACATGTGGCACAGCAATACATCAACCTCTACCAGTCTTGACATGAAACCCCTGATTACCATAGCAACCGTCACATACAATGCAGAATCAACTCTTGAGCGCACTTTAAGGAGTGTTGCTTCGCAGGATTATGCCCGCATAGAGCATTTAATTATCGACGGATGCTCCAAAGATCACACCCTTTCCCTTGTGCAACGCTATGTAGAGGAGAACCAAGCTCGCCACAACATACGCCTCATCTGCGAACCAGACAACGGGCTATATGATGCGATGAACAAGGCTTTATTAAATGCGACAGGCGACTATATCGTATTCCTCAATGCTGGCGACTGCTTGCACAGCAGTGATACCATCTCTTCCATTTCCAATTTAGCTCAATGGAGAAAGGGAAGTCACAGCCATCCTGCCATTCTCTATGGAGACACGCACTTGGTTGATGGCGAAGGAAACTTCCTCCGTCGCCGCAGACTCACGCCCCCAGAAACGCTCACACCTGACAGCTTCCGCAATGGTATGCTCGTTTGTCACCAGTCTTTCTATGTTAGGACAGACCTTGCAAAACAGGAACTCTACGACCTCCAGTATCGATATTCTGCTGACTTCGATTGGTGTATTCGTCTCGTACAACGTGCAAAGCGTCGTCGCCTCAGGATTGTCAACACACAGCTTGTGCTTACAGACTATTTAAATGAAGGCCTCACAACGCGCAACCACCGCGCTTCTCTCATTGAACGGCTGCACATCATGGCACACTACTATGGTTGGCCAGCAACCATCATTCGACATTTCTGGTTCATCATCAGAGCCATCATCAAGAGATAAGACAACATGTTGGAGCCATACTACCATAAAGATGTCATCGAAGCAGGTTGCGACGAAGCCGGAAGAGGCTGCCTTGCAGGACCTGTCTATGCTGCTGCCGTCATCTTGCCAACTGACTTCAAGAGTGAACTTCTGAACGACTCGAAGCAACTCAGCGAACATAAACGATACATGCTTCGTGAAGTCATAGAGCGCGAGGCATTGGCCTGGGCAGTTGGGATTGTCAGTAACAAAGAAATAGACTGTATCAACATCCTGCGGGCAAGCATCCTTGCTATGCATCGTGCCCTTGACGGCCTGAAGATTCGGCCTGAGGAAATCATCGTCGACGGCAACCGCTTCAAGCCATATAAAGATCTGCCCTACACGACAATCGTCAAAGGAGACGGAAAATACATGAGCATCGCAGCAGCAAGCATACTTGCAAAGACATACAGAGACGACTGCATGCAGGAACTCCACAAAGAGTTTCCTGCCTATCATTGGGACAGTAACAAAGGTTATCCTGCACCGGCACATCGTCAGGCAATACGTGAGCATGGCACAACTCCTTACCATCGTATGACCTTCAACCTGCTTGGCTCACCTCAATTGGAATTCAACTTCGAACAATAACTACATAATCTTCTAATGAAACGACAACTATTTAATTTGCTTTTTACACTACTTGGCATTATTGCAGTAAACGCTCAGGACCTGTGTATATGTACCTACAACGTCAGGTACAAGAACAGCGGTGACACAGATGCAGGCAATGGCTGGGACGCCAGAAAAGCTTATCTCATCAACTTCGTCAACTTCCAGCAACCAGACTTGCTTGGCGTACAGGAAGCAACGAATGCGCAGATGAACGATATGGCGAACGGGCTAAGCGGCTATGCCTATGTTGGTGTAGGGCGCAACGACGGCAAGACGAGTGGCGAGTACTCCGCCATCTTCTATCGCAAGGAACGCATGGTGCTCCTCGACAATGGAGACTTCTGGTTGAGCGACACACCTTACAAGCCCTCGAAGGGTTTCCCAAGCAAAGGTGGCAGCACCACATACTACCGTATTTGCTCATGGGGCAAGTTCTATGACAAGGCAACTGGCGTAACCCTCTTTCACTTTAACACACACCTTGACCTTGATGAGACGAACCGGCAACAATCGTTCTATCTCATAAAGCAGAAGATTCAGGAGCTTGCCAGCACGACAGCCCCCGTTATTATAACAGGCGACTACAATGCCGTACAGACTGGGGAAGCCTATAAGTTGTTCCTCAACTCTGGCTTTCTTCTTGACAGCTATGTTAGTGCCAAGCAGAAATTCATATCGAACGGCACTTGTCCTGGCTTCAATGCAAACAGCTACTCTACAGTATCGAGTGAGCTGAGACGCATTGATCACATTTTTGTCACGCAGAGAGCATTCAACATCACGCATTATGCTGTGCTTAATCCCTGTTATTATTCCACTTCAGGTACGGCAGATTACAATGAAAGGGCGTATTCCGACCACAGCCCCGTGCTGGCAAAGCTAACTTACAAGAACGCCGTATCATCAACTGAACTGCCTACAACTCCCCCTCCCATCGTTGACGGCATCTACCAAATCTCGACTCCAGAAGAACTTCAGGCCTTCTCGTTTATTGTTAATGGTGTAGCGGGCTTCGCACAGAGAACTAATGCTAAAGCAGTCCTGCTGAACGACATCGACATGACAGGAATGACCAGCTGGCTGCCTATAGGGACGAATAACAAGCCTTTCACAGGCACATTCGACGGTCAGGGATATTCCATTAAGGACATTGCGATTAAAACGAGCAAGTCCTATTCCGGATTCTTCGGCAAGGTTATGGGCGCTACCATCAAGAACTTCCACATCAGCGGCACACTTACCGTTTCTGAGGGCTATACCGAACATGGTGTTGTGGGATATGCCGATGGTTCAACCATCACAGATGTTCACTCTTCTTTGAAAATCACAGCCAACAAAGCGAACAACGACACACAACACATTGGAGGCATTGTCGGCTCGATGTTCAACAGCTCAACAGTCACCAGATGCTCGTTTGATGGGACGATTTCTGATGCTGGAACCAATACTGTGGGCGGCATCGTTGGCTATGCTGACGGAACAAACAACAACATTTCATACTGCATCAACTATGGAACGGTCAAGTCCAACGGGTCCTCAACCAATACTGGTGGCATCCTGGGATACGTCAACTATGCCGGATTCAAGATTTCTTTCTGTGCAAACACAGGTTCTGTTACAGCCAATACGAGTAATGGCGGACAGATTGTAGGCAGACAAGTGAAAGCTATGACCACACCTCCTTCCGACCTCTACTACATTGGCGGAACAAGTTTGGCTGCTTTTGGTTCTGCCACAAACGAGACTTCTGCGACAGGTGCTACTGTTGTTTCGGCAAACGACGTGAAGAGTGGCGAACTGACTTACCTCCTTAACGAAGGAAGGGAAGATGAAGATGTCGTCTTCCTCCAAAACCTGGACGAGGGAGAACAAACTGATCCCCACCCCATCATTGGCGGCTATCCTGAACATAAGGTTGTCCATAAAGGTGCATTTGGCAAGCAAAAGAACCTGAGCGACAATACCAACTATAGTTTCTATGTTAATGAAAACGGACGTCTGGTAAGCCTTCCTCTCGTCAACTACTTCTCGACGCCAGTTGATTTTACTGCGGATTATGCCAGCTATACAGGTGAATCGATTGCAAAATGGGGCGCCATCTATCTGCCTTTTGCAGCAGAGTCGAGCGAAAACGTACAGCTGTATGAACTCGTACCAGAGCTGACCGAAGGTTCCGTCCTTGCGATTGTTCCCCGCTCCACCCTTCCTGCTTACACTCCAGGACTCTATCAAATCCTTGGAGGCGCATTCGAAGTGGAGGCTTACAACACTCCTGTCGCCGTTCCGCCAACTGACGTTTCCGTTTCTGCAGGCAACTTCCTGCTCAAGGGAACACTCGACAAGTTGACCGTTTCCGGCGGTTATGTATATAATAATGGAGTATTCAGATACACATCCGACAATATTGCGGTAAATGCTTTCGAAGCGCATCTGACGGCAAACGGAGAGCAACCAGAGGAAATTACCCTGCTCATCGTCGATGCGACAGGCATCCATGAGGTCCAAGGTTCGCAACTTGCAGAACAAAGCAACAACGCCATCTACAACCTTTCAGGACAGCGCTTGAACAAGATACTGAAGGGTGTCAACATTATTAACGGCAAGAAATACATCATCAAATGAAAAGGCTTTTATCATTCATCACAATAACATTGATGGCATTCTGTGTTTATGCACAGAATCTTTACATAGGTAGTTTCTACGTCACAACACCCGAAGAGGAGACGCTCTACGGTGATGGAGGTGACAAATGGACGACTCGACGGACCTATATCTGCGACTTGTTCTGCTTTGAACAACCTGATGTGCTTGGTTTACAGTCATATACAGACACCCAACTCTCTTTCTTGAAGACTCGTATGACGGGTTACAATGCTGCGGAAGACATCCTTTACAACAGAGCGCTCGAGCTCGACACTTGCGGCATCGTTAGCGATATGCCGGAAGGCAGCACTTGTTCTTGGGCAAGACTCAGAAAGGAAGGAAAGACCTTCTACGTCTTCAACATCTGTTTCTCAACAGAAGTTTCTGTCGCTTACAGTTCCGCAACCCGACTTCGAACAGCTATAGAAGAGATTAATACTGAGGGGCTTCCGTGCTTCATCACAGGCAATCTGGGTGTCGACTCAGCAAAGACTGCGTACAGTAGGATAACTGGGAAATACAACGACTGCTACTCGAAAGCCAGCGTTAAAAGCGCAGAGTACGGCACAAGGAACAACTTCGACCTCGCCAACAATCACGGCAACGAGCGTTACGACTTTGTCTTTGCCTCCAGAAACATAGTCGTCAATTCCTACGGACAACTTCAATCCACCTATTTCGCCAAGGAGTCTAACGGCTCGTACAAGCGTCGACATTTCTCCACACACTTCCCCGTTATGGCGAAAGTTAAGTTGCCTTAAGTGGAGCAACACATTTATGTCAGTTAGGGCGGATTGCATATCCGCCCTAACTTTATAGGAAAAATATTTACAACACGAGGTTCGCGTTTCGGCACAAAATAATGTAAAGATTTTTCCGAAACGCCAACTTTTCCCATTCGAAACAGGTAAAAATCAAACGTCAAACGTGATGTTTGCAAACGTCAAACGTTAAGTTGAGCAACTTAACACGCCAAAATTGCAATTTTCAAAGGTTTCATCGGGCAAATAAACACGCCTTTTTCGCCACTTTTCAGTGCCAAATCATAATCCTTGACATTGCAACATTCTGACTGACAAGCACATAACATACCCCCAAAATCCGCGTTCTTTTCGCCCTCGGCATCGTTTGGCCTCAAACAAGCCAAGGAAAATGGGTCAAAACAGCGAATTTCCTTGACAAAACAGGGATTGCATCAGTCATGACTTTACGCGTCAAAAGCCCAAACTTTTAACAACAAAATAACATTTCTCTGCAGTTTTAACAATATTTAACAATGCTCAAAAACACATTTCCACCATTATTCTGTAACTTTACACCTGATTTACATGTGTGCGCGTCCGTGCGCATATATAAATAGGTATCTCTGGGAAGAGACCAAGCTGACACGAACTAACAACGTTTTTATCATTTTTTATAAACTAAACTAACTAACATGAAACGAACATTCTACTCATTGTTCATGGCATTCCTTTTGGGAATGGCAGGAACGCAAGTGTGGGCTGACGACTTGACCACAACGGAGATTGACGGCGTCACCTACTACGTAATCAACAACGGCGAGGAGTTCAAGATGTTTGCTGACTTGGTAAGCAACGGCGAATTTGGTGCCAATGCTGTGCTCAAGACAGACATCAGCCTTGCCGATGTCATTACAGAAGGAAGTCCATGGAATCCCATCGGCACCAGTGGCGGCATTTACACTGGTACCTTCGACGGACAAGGACACAGCATTACGGGTTTCAACGCAACTAGCGAAGCTGACGGCGGCGGCCTCTTCGGCTTTGCAACTGGCGCAACCATCAAGGACTTCAGCATTGCTGGAACACTCACGGCAACAGCCGGAACCGGTTCTGGTGTCGTAGGTTATCCTTCGAACTGTACCATCACCAACATCCATTCCTCTCTGACAGTCGTGGTTCCAGTAGCTGGCGTGCATCATGTAGGTGGCGTCGTAGGCTCTGGTCGTGGCGGCAACACCATTAGTGGTTGCACATTCCGCGGCACGATGGATGTGGCTGCAGGCAGTACTGACAACTTTGCAGGCATTGTGGCTTACCTAGGAGGCGACAGCGTATCGTTCTGCGCCAACTATGGCAACATCACTTTCGACGATGCAGGTTGTGCCGCAGGCGGTGTTGCGGGTTATCTCAACAACACCGGCTCATATGTGCAGAACTGCCTCAACATGGGCAAAGTCACCTTTAGCGAAAGCGAGGGAACACCCACTTATGGCGGTGCCATCGTAGGTCGTCTGAGGACTCACGACGTCAACAAACTGACAGGAAACTGCTGGCTCGAAGGAAGCGCTACTGGAGCAGGTAAAGACGGAGGCAATCCTAACCTGACAACAGCATTCTGCTTCAACCCGGACATGCTTCCTACAGGCGAGGTTTGCTACAAGCTCAACGGCGACCAATCAACGATAGGTTGGTATCAGACTCTGGGAACAGACGAACAGCCTGTACTCGACGCCACTCATGCACAAGTTTACATGAACGGCCGACTCCACTGTAATGGCGACGTCTACGAAGGTTCCACCTTCTCCAACGAAAATACAGAGGTCATTCAGGACGAGCATAACATTGTGGATGGCTTCTGCTCTTATTGCAATCTCTTCGATAAGAACTACCTGGCACCCAACGCCGACGGTTTCTACGAGATTGGCAACGCAAAGCAACTCGTATGGTTCGAGCAACTGGTGAACACAGGCGAACTCAGTGCCAACGCCGTGCTTACTGCCGACATTGACTTTGCAGACCTTATGCCAGAAGGTGCAGATCCTGAAGAAACAGAAGTCGCTTGGACACCAATTGGCGACTGGGGCGCTACAAGAGGCGTTTCCAGCGCAGGCTACAAGGGCCACTTCGATGGCCAGGGCCACACCATTAAGCACCTCAATGCAACATCCAAGCAGAACTACTTCGGCGTATTTGGTGTCATCTCGACAGACTGTCTCATCGAGAACTTCGACATCTATGGAACATATCACACCACATTCCAATATGCAGGTAGCGTCGCTGCTTATGCTCGCGACGACCGTCCCACAATCCGCAACATCCACAGCTATGTGAACATCTACAACTCTTCAGCAGGTGGCAGACAAGGCGGTATCCTCGGTGGTGTCCTGACAACAACCTTCCAGACCGTCATTGAGAACTGTACCTACTCTGGCACACTCGATGGCAACGATGCAGGTGGAAGCGGCAACTATGGTGGCATCGTAGGTTATGTGAACAACAACTCCAAGACCGTAGCCGACATTACCAACTGTTTGTTCGACGGTAACGTAGTCAACAATAACGCTGCTCCAGGCGGCTGTACCTTTGGTGGCTTTGTGGGTTACAGCAATGGTGGTGCCGTAACTATCAAGAACAGTTTGTCTATCGGCCATGTAGAGTCTGCCATCTGGGGTCAGTTCTTCGGCGCTGTCAAGAGCACTCGCTCTTCTCTCCCCAACAGCTACTATATTGGCGAGATACTCAACGGCTCCGCAAGCACCGTTACTCTGACGGCAACCGAAACTGATACAGACGAACTTGCAAGCGGTGAGATTGCCTGGAAGCTGAACGAAGAGACATTCGTTGACGTTGTATGGCATCAGGCTCTCGGCGACCAAGCATATCCTGTACCTTATGGCAACGGTGCGATTGTCTATCAGACTCCTAGCGGATATGAATGCATTTCTCCCGACGATCCTGATTCGTTCGCAGACTTCCTCAACAACGTCATTGCCAATGAGAAAGAGTTCCTTCAGGATATAGTCGCTTACCAAGCATCAGTCAACGCATACGAAACAGAGATTGATTCTTGGGAAGACATTGAGACTCTCGAGGAGTTCCTTGAGACATACAAGGCTGCTGCTGAACTGAAGGAAGCAGTCAAGACTTCTGCAGCTAATTATGCTGCTTACCAGCAAGCCTGCGAAGCCGCTGCAACCTACATGGAAGAGAACAACCTCCAAGGTGAGACAACAGACATCCTGAAATCCTATCTCGAAGATAATGTTGAGCCAAGCGAAGAAGGTTATCCAAATGGCAGCTATGCCTACATTATGGAAACCCTCAATTTGGACGACGAAGCGCTTGCTGCCGAAGTTACTTACCTGAACCAATTGCTCGAAGCTGCCATTGCTGCAGACGGCATTGTTCCTGGCAACGAAATCACTCGTTTGGTAACCAACCCAACCTTCACCGAAGGCGAGGGCTTCGAAGGATGGACTACTGAGGTTGCCGACGGAGGTGCACTTGCTACTGGTGGCGTTGCAGAAATCATGAAGATTGCTCGCGGCAAGAATGGTACTTTCGATATCAAGCAGACTGTAAGCAACCTGCCAAACGGTATCTATCTGATGGCACTGAACGGCATGTTCCTTGCTGGTGGCGACATCTACTCTCAGTACTATGCAGGTCAACTCTACTTGAACAACACCTACAACTACTTCATGTCTCCCAGCGAGGACCTTATCGAAGTTGACGCTGCCGAAGATGGCGTGAACTGCCTCATCAGCGAGGATGATCCGTTTATGGAAGGCTCTGATGTATTAGGATATGTTCCTTCAACGTTCAAGGGCTGCTCTTATGCTTACAACGCAGGACGCTATCAGAACTTCGTAGCTGCAGAAGTTACCGACGAAACTCTGACTGTTGGTATGCGCAGCCTTGGTACTGGCATTGATGGCGACTGGATGCCATTCGGCAATCTCCACGTCATATATCTTGGTACAGCCGACGATGCTAACGATAAATTAGCTGAGGTTTTGGAAGACTATTCCACACGAGCACAAGTTATTGTAGACTTTAATTGGGAATCTGATGGCGAATATGTCATGCAATATCCTAACGTATCTGAGGACTTGAAGAATCAACTCATAGAAGCCATTGGTGCTGTCGACGACGCAACTACCGGCGAATCCAAGATGGAACTCATCAACATCTTCTCCGATCTCTTCAATAAAGTTCATGCTTGCCGCAAGGCATACATCGCTATGCAAACGGCTGCCAACGAACTGTTCGAGTACCTCGGCACTTTGGATGCATACGGCATGATTTCCGAAGAAGAATATACCGAATGGGAAGCCACCGTGCTTGAGGCACAGGATCACTACACGAATGGTGACGTCACAGCAGAGGAAGCTCTCCAGATAGCAGAGAAACTTAACAACTGTGAGCTTGTCCAGAAGCCCGTTGACGGAGTATATCAATTGGCTACAGTTGACGACGTGAAGCTCTTCTCTATATTGGTGAACAATGGTAAGAGTGATGCCAAGGCTGTCTTGGCGAACGATATCGACATGACAGGAATTGACGACTTCCAGCCCATCGGCACTTCTACCACTCCCTACATGGGTGAGTTCGATGGCCAAGGCCACAAGATCTCGAACTTTGGTAAGTACGACGCCGAGGAAGGCATCTATTCTTTGGCTTTCGTAGGTGACCGCCAGGGATTCTTCGGTTATGTGAAGAACGCTACCATCAAGAACTTCAGCATCGACGGCACATTCACCTACGAGGGTGGCACTGGCTACGGTGCTATCGGTTGGGCTGAAGGCAGTACCCTCCAGAACATCCACTCTGCACTCAACATCGCATCCGTATCGACGTCGCACCACATCGGAGGTGTCTGCGGCGATATGCGTGCAGGAAGTAAGGCCATTGGCTGCTCCTTCAGTGGAACGATTACCGACAACCACAACTCGCACGACTGTCTTGGCGGCATCGGTGGATATTCTAACGAGAACTGCCTCTACGAGAACTGTGCGAACTACGGCGCTGTCACTTACACTGCTGCCAATGCTTATGCTGGTGGCATCTGTGGCTATGTCAACAATAGCAGTTTCGTTGGTGTCATCAATTGCCTTAATGTCGGAACCGTTGCAACGGCTGATGGTGCCACACCTTCTTACGGCGGTGCCTTCGTTGGACGTCTGCGTGACCATGCAAACTCTAAGTTCGAGAACAACCACATGCTTGAGGGTAGCGCTCCCAACACTAGCGGCGAGAACAAGATTACAGCTAATATCTGCAATGCAGAACAGCTTGCCAGCGGCGAGATTTGCTACAAGTTGAATGGCGACCAGACTGAAATCAACTGGTACCAGACCCTTGGCGCTGATGAGTTCCCGATGCTTTACAACACGCACAAGGTTGTCTATATTGACTCAAATGGTAACTACACCAATGAAGAGACGCATACCGGAACAGGCACTCAAGACGATCCGTTTGTTGTGAAGTCGGCTGCAGACCTCTCTAACTTGATTAACCTGCTTGTTTCAGGTCGTATGAATTATGTGGTTATGGAAGAAGATGTCGATATGGCTGGCGTAACAGATTGGACACCTCTCTTCAACATTGCCGACCAATCGAATGGCTATCCTTTCATCGACTTCGATGGTAAGGGTCATGTCATCAGCAACCTCACCTCCAACACTGAAGGAGCATATGACTACTGCGGCCTCTTTGGTATCCTTTGCGGCAATGTTCGCAACTTGGGTGTAGAGAATGCTGACGTAACTTGTGCCGGTGGTACAGGTATCTTGGCAGGCTATCTGGGCCACTCTACCTTCGGACAGCCCTGCTATGTTGAGAACGTTTGGGTAACAGGTAAAGTTACTGCAAACGGCTACTGCGGTGGCATGTTTGGCAACGTAGCCTGCGAGAGCCATATCAAGAACTGCTATGCCAACGTGGAAGTGAACGGTTCAGGTGATCTTACAGGCGGCATCATCGGTCGAGTTCGTGCAAAGATTGACATGACTCAAGTCTATGCTGCTGGTTCCATCAACCGTGGTGGCGGCATCATCGGCGGTGGCTTCCAAGATGCTACTCCTGCTGGTACCTACAATCGTGTAGCTGTATGGAACAACACAAACAACAACTTCGGTCCCGCTCGTGAAAGCGAAGAGTTGAGTTCTATCATCTATTACGACGGCACGAACTTCGCAGACATGCAGACCCAAGTCGTAGCATGGGATCCCACAGTATGGTCCTGCGATATGGAGCCTGGCAGCTATCCTGTTTTGGCAGCCTTCGATCCCGATGGCATCAAGGGAGTGACTGCAGACTACAGCAAACAGTCTACCGAGATTTACAACCTTGCCGGTCAACGTTTGAGCAAGATGCAGAAGGGCATCAACATCGTGAACGGCAAAAAGATTATGGTTAAATAATGTGCATCATTATATAGTAATAGATGTTCCATAAAGAAAGGGGGCTCAAGTCCGAGAAGGCTGAGCTCCCTTACTTTTTCCTGTGGGCTGAAAAATATTTGATGAAATGGTGAACTATTCAAAGAATTGTATTATCTTTGCACCAACAACAACCAATTTTGTATTATAAGATGAAAAGATTGTCACTTTCGCTCCTGCTTCTATGCTTGACAGCCGGAGCTTGGGCTCTACCCAGAGCTGAGTACCCGCGTCCACAATTCGAACGCCAAGACTGGCTTAACCTCAATGGTGACTGGACCTACACTTTTGATTTTGTAGGTTCCGGCATGGAGAAGAAACTCTTTGAGAGCAAGGGCTTCCAGGGAAAGATTACCGTACCGTTCTGTCCCGAGAGCAAACTCAGCGGCGTAGGCTACACAGACTTTATCAACAACATTTGGTACCAGCGCAACATCCAAATGCCCCAGAACTGGACAGGACGCAACGTGATGCTCAACTTCGGTGCAGTCTATTTCAACAGCGAAGTCTTCATCGACGGACGTCTTGCTGGACGACACTTCGGCGGCAGCACTTCCTTTGCCATAGATGTGACGAAGTTCATCGCTGACGGCAAGGAGCACTCGCTAGTCGTACATGCCTACAGCGACACGCGGACAACTAAGCAGCCCGCCGGCAAGCAGAACGTTCGCTTCAACCAGTTCGAGTGTATGTACACCCGCACCACAGGCATCTGGCAGACGGTCTGGATGGAGCCGGTTGATGAGAATGCACTCCTTCGTGCCCAAGTCATCACGGACATCGACCAGAGCCAAGTTATCCTGCATCCCACATTCTACCGTGAGTCAGCAGGGACATTGACGGTTACCTTGAAAGACGGCAAGAAGGTGGTCGCCACGAAGACAGTACGTGCTCAGAACAACTCCACCATCGTGCTGCCTGTCAAAGGGCAGAAACTGTGGAGCCCCGAGAATCCGTTCCTCTACGACCTCACATACGAGATGAAGGATGCCAGCGGCAAGGTCATCGACCGCGTCCAAAGCTATGTGGGCTTGCGAAAGATTCACGTTGAAGGCAACAAGACCTACCTCAACAACGAGCCCTTCTACCAGCGTCTCGTTCTCGACCAAGGGTTCTATCCCGACGGCATCTGGACTGCTCCGACCGATGAGGCCTTGCGTCATGACATCGAACTCTCAATGGCTGCTGGCTTCAATGGTGCTCGCCTGCATCAAAAGGTGTTCGAGGAACGCTTCCACTACTGGGCCGATAAGCTTGGATACATCACTTGGGGCGAAGCTCCGTCATGGGGCATGGATGCCAACGACCCGGAGGTGGCGCGCAACTTCCTCAGCGAATGGACTGAGGAGATAGTGCGAGACCGCAACCATCCCAGCATTGTGACGTGGACTCCGATGAACGAAGAGTGGTGGCCAGACCGCGTGCAGTTCCCACGCTTCGTGAGCGATGTCTATGATTTGAGCAAGGCGCTCGACCCCACTCGGCCCGTCTGCGACGTTAGCGGAGGCGTGCACATCAAGACCGACATCTGGACGACACACAACTACGAACAAGATCCGAAGCGACTCAAGGAAGCCATCTACAACGGACAGCGCTGGTTCCAGACGCCCAACAACTATCCTGGCATTCCACGCACAAACACCGGTTTCAACCGCCCAACCGACAATGAAGTGTACGACTTCCCGCGTTACGAGAAGGCCGACAAACCCTATCTCCTCGATGAATTCGGGGGTATTAAGTGGGTTAAGGGTCAAGACACAGCCACAGGAAACTCGAATGCCAGCTGGGGTTACGGCGAGCCTCCCCACTCGCTCGAGGAGTTTTATGCCCGTCTGGAAGGTCAGGTCGACGCCTTGATGGAGATTGCCGACAATGTATGGGGTTACACATACACCCAGCTCACCGACGTCGAGCAGGAACAGAACGGCATTTATTTCTACGACCGCACAGAGAAGTTCGACATGGCACGCATCAAAGCCATTTTCTCCAAAAAGCCTGCTTCGAGCAAATAACACACCACGTTGCCAAACTAGGCATGGCTAATTGTAAAACTAAACTAGGCGCGTCGTTCTACACGGCACGCCTAGTTTTCGAATGACTCTAGAGGTCTATTTTCAGTTGTGCACCAAAGTGCCTATTTCTTCACCGTCGAGGACGCGTTTGAGGTTGCCCACAACGTCCATGTTAAAGACGTAAATGGGCAGATTGTTTTGCTGACACATCGCAGTTGCTGTGATGTCCATCACTTTCAGACCACGTGAAATGACCTCATCATAAGTGATGTCGTGGAACTTGGTGGCAGTCGGATCTTTCTCAGGATCAGCCGTATAGATACCGTCAACACGGGTTCCCTTGAGCATCACGTCTGCTTCGATCTCGATGCCACGCAGAGACGAGCCCGTATCTGTCGTGAAGTAAGGGCTTCCAGTACCACCACTAAAGATAGCTATCTCACCCCTCTCCATCGCCTCAATTGCTTTCCATTTGCCATAGAATTCGCCGATGGGTTCCATTCTGAAAGCCGTCATCACTCGGTTTTTCTGTCCGATAGCGTCGAGAGCGCTACTCAGAGCCAACGAGTTGATGACTGTTGCACACATACCCATCTGGTCGCCTTTGACACGATCAAAGCCTTTGCCTGCTCCCGTCAAACCTCGAAAGATATTGCCACCTCCGATAACGATGCCAATCTGAACGCCCATATCGGCTATTTCCTTGATTTGCTTGGCATACTCATTCAGACGTTTCACGTCGATGCCGTAGCCCTGTTCGCCTTGCAGACTTTCGCCCGAAAGCTTAAGTAGAATGCGTTTGAATCTTGCCATATTGTATAAATTATATAATGTATTTCACTTCTTTGAACTCGTAGCGACGTCGATTGCCCTCATTATCCAGCAGAATCAAATGCCCAGACTGTTCCACATCGATGAGTTTGGCACGAAAAACGCCCATTTCATCGCTATATCTGTGCTCTTCGTCTCGACGATAAAGCCCTTCCTTATAGTGTTCATGCAGGACATCAAGAGCATCGTCCTTTCCGTCCTCGACTTGCCGAAGATAATATGTGAAACGTTCCATAAACTGTTCCAACACATTACGTCGCCCCACATCATGCCCTACAATGTCTGCTAAGGAACGTGGATTGGGAGCATCACTCAGGAAACGTCGCTGGTTTATGTTGATGCCGATTCCAATCGTAGAACTCCTGATTTGCGACCCTTGCAAGTCGTTCTCGATGAGTATGCCTGCCACTTTGCTGTCTTCGAAGTAGATGTCGTTAGGCCACTTAATTCGAAAACCAGGAGCGAAGGCATCGAGAGCATCTCGAACGGCCAGGGCTGCAACTTCCGAAACTGCGAACATCCGTCGGGCAGGCAGGTTTGACGGCCTGACTCGTAGGCTGAACAGGAGATTCTTCCCCTTTTCCGACTCCCAACTATTCGTGGCAGCTCCCCTTCCAGCACTCTGGAACTCTGCCGTCACAAGAGTCATGCTTTGATTGTCTGGCATATCGATATGGCGCAGAAAGTTGTTCGTAGAATCCACCTCATCGAGTTCTATCATGCGAAACATCGGCGAATCGTCCAGACAGAAATGCTTCTCCATCGCTTTTACTTTACGTTCTTCGTGCTCCCACGCCAGCCTTTGTATGGAAGACAATGCAAAGATAGCAAACTTTTCCCTTTCGGAAACGAGAAGAAAGGAAAAAGAGCAAAATATAACAAGATTTTGGGCGTTATGCTTCATAATGTGCAAACTTTTAAGTATCTTTGCACGAAAAATACAGATTATAAATTCTAAATTTGGAAATATGAAACGGCAACTTTTGACAATTGTGACGCTATTGTTTACTTTGACAAGTATGGCAAAGAATGATTTACTTCGCGACTTCCCTGCAGGAAGCACCCCTCAAGAAGTAGGGCGACGCCTTGCCTATCACTTCATCGACGGGAAACACGCTTGTTGGGGCGACACGAAGAACCTCGGCTATCACGAAGTTTGCACTTGGAACGGAGCCTTGATGTGGGGACGAGCCATGGGTGACGACGTCATCATTCAGAAGATGAAGGAACGCTTCGACGACCTCTTGGTAAACTACAAAGAGAATATTCCCGCCAAGAATCATGTCGATTTCAACATGTTCGGCTCCCTTCCGTTGAGCCTTTACGCGTCTTTCCCTACAGAAGAGAGTTACAAGACGATGGGGCTCTCGTATGCCGACACTCAATGGCAACTGCCTCCAAATGCAAAGGAGAGCGAGAAACGACTTGCCCGTCAAGGTTATACTTGGCAAACACGAATGTGGATTGACGACATGTATATGATTACGATTGTCCAAGCCTGGGCCTATCGAACGACTGGAGACCGCAAATACATAGACCGTGCCGCTCACGAAATGGTGAAATACCTTGATGAACTGCAACGGCCGAACGGGCTCTTCTATCACGCGCCAGACGTTCCTTTCTATTGGGGACGAGGCGACGGATGGATGGCAGTCGGGCTGACAGAAGTGCTGAAGGCGCTTCCGAAAGACAGTCCCTACTACAAACGCATCATGAAAGGTTACAAGAAGATGATGAAGAGCCTGCTTCAGTACAGAAACAACGAAGGCCTCTGGAACCAACTCATCGACCAGCCTGACTTCTGGACCGAAACGTCTGGTTCCGCCATGTTTACCTATGCTTTCATTCGTGGCGTGAAGGAAGGGTGGCTCTCGGCAAAGACCTATGCCCCAGCAGCACGGAAGGCTTGGCTCGCACTTATACCTTATATTAATAGTAACAACGACGTCACGAACATTTGTGTTGGCACAAGCAAGAAGAACGACTTCAATTATTACCTCGATCGGCCAAAGATGACTGGCGACTATCATGGTCAAGGCCCGTATCTTTGGTGTGCAGCAGCATTATTGGAAAATTAATAATCCGAAAACACGAAGAATAAAACCATGAAACGTCTCTTTCTTTCTCTTTTTGCATTATACGTTATGTTGCCCGTTTTGGCTGGCTACAGAAACAATTGTATCACGCTTGATTCGCGGCTTCAGCATGGTGGCAAGCAGACTTGGCACATGGTTCGAGCAGGGGAAACTCAGGCAACAGGCAGGGAGATTTCCATGCCTGGTTTCAACACGCAAGGTTGGGCAGAAGCCATCGTGCCTGCGACCGTCCTGACGAACCTCGTCGAACAGAAGGTCTATCCAGAGCCCTACTTTGGACAGAACAACAAGCTTGCAAACAATCTTATCCCAGACTTGGCAAAGGTGGAACGCGAGTTCTATACATATTGGTTCCGCACAGAGTTCGTAGTGCCTGCAGAGTTCAAAGGCAAAAGAATATGGCTCGAACCGATGGGCATCAACTATCGGGCTGAGATTTGGGTAAATGGATACATGATAGGTCAGATGGCTGGCATGTTCAACAACCAGCCGTTCGACATTACAGACCGAGCTGTCCAGCCTGGTCAGACTGCAGCCATTGCCATTCGTGTCCTGCCTGTTGATGTGTCTGGAACTACTTCGCCAAAAGGTTGGGGAGCAGTCGGAGAATGGCACAACGGCGGAGACGGATGGATAGGACAGAATGTAACCCAACTCATGACTGTAGGTTGGGACTTCACTTTCGAGGATGGCATTCGCGACAGGAACACTGGAATTTGGCGTTCGATACGCCTCTATGCGACTGGTCCACAGCAACTTCGCAACCCATACGTAACCTCGGAACTCGCCCACCCCAATTATGATGTCGCGAGCGAAACGGTTAGTGTGGAAGTTTGGAATCCCAACACAAACAGCGGAGAATGTGTCGTGAGCGGAAGCATCGAGGGAACTGACATTTCTTTCAAGAGCAAGAATATCAAGTTGCAAAGGGGGGAGCATAAGACAGTCACTTTCTCACCAAAAGATTTCCCACAACTCGTCATCAGAAGGCCCAAGCTTTGGTGGCCGAAGAACAAGGGCGAGCAGAACCTCTACACGCTTCGTCTTACTCTTGTAGACGGGAAAGGAAATCTCATGGACAGCCTTTCAACCCGATTCGGAATCAGGGAAGTTATCGCCACTCGCGAGACTCCAGACAAATCGAAACTTTTCATCATAAACGGGCACAAGACCTTCGTTCGAGGAAGCAACTGGATCCCTGAAGCCATGCTACGTACCAACGATAAACGAATGGAGACGGAACTCGCCTATACAGACCAGTCTGGCATCAACTTGTTGCGTCTTTGGGGAGGCGGAATTGCTGAGAGTGACCGCTTCTACGAGCTTTGTGATGAGTACGGAATCATGGTTTGGCAGGAGTTCTGGATGACTGGCGACACGAAGCATCCTATGGATGAGCCGCTCTATCTGGCAAATGTGGAGAGTACGATGAAACGCATCCGCAATCATCCCAGCATAGTCATTTATGTCTCGAGCAACGAGAGTACGGCTGTGACTGGAGCAGAAGAACTCATCAAGAGCCTGGCTCCAGACATCCCCTATCAGATGCAAAGTGAATGCGACGGCGTTCATGATGGCAGCCCCTACAAGCAAGTCAATCCGATGCGACACTACGAAAACACGGCTTCGGACAGAGGAAGTCGCGTAGATGGCTTCAATCCTGAGTATGGAGCCCCAACCTTGCCTATCGTCGAGGACTTGTACGAGATGATGCCTGCCAACGAGCTTTGGCCCATGAATAAAGCAACCTGGGACTACTTGGACGGCAACGGATTCCACCTTATGAGCACGCTCTACAAGGATATGGTCAACGAGTATGGCCAGTCGAAGAGCATCGAGGAGTTTGCTCGCCGCGGACAAATGGTGGGAGCCATCAATTCGAAGAGCATTTGGGAAGTCTGGAACGAGCACAAACTGCAGTATGGAGACCGTTGGTGCTCAGGTCTTCTGTTCTGGTATCACAACTGCGCGAACTGGCAAGTCTGCTCTCGAATGTGGGACTGGTTCCTCGAACCGACTGCTTCCCTCTATCACACCATGCACGCCCTCGAGCCTGTTCATATCCAATACGACTATCTGACGGGTACTGTAAGTGTGAGCAACGACTATCTCGAAGCGCAAAAGGGACTCAAGGCGAAGGCCGAAGTCTATGATTCACAGAGCCGTAAGGTCAATTCCGTTACTGCAAAAGTGGATGTTCCTGCAGATGGGGTTGCCAACGATGTGCTTTCTGTCGCCATTCCTGACGATATAACTCCAGTCCATTTCATCGCTCTCGAACTGACTGACGCGAAGGGAAAAGTCGTGAGTCGCAACCTGTATTGGCGCTCGAACAACAAGTATGAGGGCAAGAGCACCTTGACTGGACCTTGCACAAGCGGGTTCGAGGCCCTCGCAAACCTGCCTGAAGCGAGACCCACAGTTATGACTCGCCGCCTTTCCGAAAAGGATGGGCAATATGAATGGGAAGTGACATTGAGGAACAGCAGTCGGAAGATTGCCTTCTTCTGCCAACTTCTCCTGACTGACCTGAACGACAAACCCATTCACGGAACCTATTACAGCGACAACTTCTTCACGATGTTGCCAGGAGAGAAACAAGTCATCACCATTCGGACAGACAAGCAAAACGGAGGGAATTTCCGCCTTCGCTTCTGCGAGAATATGGGTGAGAAGAGAAACGCAACAATAAGATGAAAATGACATAACCAGCGAAGAGACAAAACAACTAGTGCGACGTTTGCAATTTACTAGTGTGACGTTGGCAATTTACTAGTGTGACGTTGGCAATTTACTAGTGTGACGTTGGCAATTTACTAGTGTGACGATTGAATCGTCACACTAGTCGCTGGGAAACATATAAAATCAATCGTATCATGAAATGCCAGGAAAGATTCCAACAAATCTACAAACGCGAGCCTGAAGCCCTTGCTTTCTGCCCTTATCGAGTATGCCCCATCGGAGCCCATAGCGATGCTAACTTGGGGAAAGTCACAGGGTTGGCAATCGACAAAGGCATCCATCTCGCCTACAGTCCCAAGCATAATGGTGTCGTGGAACTTTGCTCTCTCCAGTTCGACAAACGGGCCCAGTTCCATGTTCGTGATGTGCCTCGCCAGAAATGTAACGACTGGGCAGACTATCTTCGAGGCGCCACACTCAAACTTGGCGAGCGATATCCCCTCACCTATGGTTTGAGCGGAGTCATCGAAGGCACCCTTCCCATCGGAGGTCTCTCGTCTTCGGCAGCCGTAGCCCTCGTCTTTCTCAAAGCCCTCTGCAAGGTCAACAACATTCAACCAGAACCCCTCGAACTCATCCTCACTTCTATGGCAGCCGAGAACGACTATGTAGGCGTCAATAGCGGCAAGCTCGACCAAAGCTGCGAGGTGTATTCGAAGAAGGACCATCTGCTTTATCTCGACACGAAGACCGACGAGTACGAGCTCATTCCAACACACCCAAAGATGAAACCTTACCGCATAGCCATCTTCTTCAGCGGCATCGAAAGGACGCTTGCAGGCAGCAAATACAACATGCGAGTCGATGAGGCTCGAAGTGCAGCCTACGCTCTATTGGCTTATGCAGGCTTGGAGTACGGCAAATTCAGCGAGGCGAATCTGCGTGCTGTGCCAAGAGAAATATATGAGATGTACAAGGAAAGGCTCCCTGAAAACTGGCGGAAAAGGGCCGAACATTGGTTCACGGAATTCGACAGAGTTGAGATGGGGGCAGAAGCTTGGAGGCGAGGAGACCTCGACACCTACGGCAAACTCAGCTTCGAAAGCGGCCAAAGCAGTATCGTCAACTGGGAAACAGGTTCTCCAGAACTGAAGGCACTCTACGACATCATGTGCCATACTGACGGAATCTACGGTGGTCGCTTTAGCGGAGCAGGTTTCAAGGGATGTTGTATGGCACTCATCGACCCCTCGTTCGAAGCATCAATCAAGCAAAAAGTCACAAGCGAATACCTCAAAATCTTTCCTGAACTCGAAGGCAAATACAGCGTCCACATTTGCCAAAGTGCAGACGGATTGCTCTAGATAAAACGAAAAAACATGAAATGTCTCATTCTTGCTGCAGGATATGCCACTCGTCTGTATCCCCTTACAGAGAACTTCCCAAAGCCTCTTCTCAAGGTAGGCGGCAAGACAATCCTCGATTGGCTCGTCGACGACATAGACGAAGCTGGTCTGGTCGACGAGTATATCGTCATCTCGAACCACAAGTTCGCCCATCATTTCCTTGATTGGGCATCCACAAAAGGGCAGAGAATAACAGTCGTGGACGATGGCACATCAAGCAACGAGACACGACTTGGGGCCGTTTGCGACATTCAATTCGCCATTGAAAAACTTGACCTTGATGACGACATGCTTGTCATTGCAGGCGATAATCTGCTGGATTTCAGCCTGAAGCGTTTCATCCATTATGCGCTTGAGAAACAGACCTCCTGCATTATGCGCTTTTATGAAAAGGACGAACAAAAGCTCTTGAAGTGCGGTGTAGTTACCTTCGACGATAATGATCGCGTCCTTCGAATGACTGAGAAATCTCCCACGCCTGAAACTCATTGGTGCTGCCCACCCTTCTATTACTATACCCGAAAGGATGCAAGGCTCGTCAAAGAAGGCATCTCGGAAGGTTGCGGCACAGACGCTCCAGGCAGTTACATCGCTTGGCTCTGCACCAAAACACCTGTCCACGCAATGGAAATGCCTGGCCGACGCTTCGATATCGGCAACCTGAAAAGTTATGAACAAGTACAGAAGGAATATCACGGCATCAAAGTAAGTGAATAATATGATATGACAGAACCTTTGGCAACAAATGTTACTCAAGAACTAAAAAGACCGTTTAATTAAAGAACTGCAAAAATTAAGGAAACATGAGAAGAATGTATGTTGTTTTTGTAGCTTCCTATTACAATAAGCTATTATTCTGTTTCTTGTTACTGTTGTTTCCTGTCGCCATTCTGGCCCAAGACAAATACCACGTTGTGGATGCAGAAACAGGCGAAGCCCTTGATGGCGTTTGCATGTATGTGACCGAAGGCAAGGGAGCCTGGACTAACGAGAATGGTGATGCGGAACTCAAAATAAAAGATAATGAGCAGGTGAAAATCTCATACATCGGATACAAAACACTCGTGCTTAAAAAGTCTGAGCTGGAAGCCACTATCAGGCTGACACCATTGTCAAAAGACTTACGGGAAGTAAGCGTTGAATCGGACGAACTGCTCCTCGAACGCCTGGCAAAGAAGCTGAATAAAGAGGCTAATGCTAACCGAAAACACAGAGTGCCTTTCTTCTCACGAATTACCTTGCAGACAAATGACGGCAACGAGATGATTGAGTCTTTTCTGGAAGCCGGTTCTGCAGGAATCATCCACTTGCTCAAACTCTACACTGGCTTGTATTATAGTATTTCGGCTTCTGGCCGAAGTGCGTCGAACCTGCGCAGAACAAATCTGCACAACATCTTCTGCTTAGGGCCTAACACAGAGAATGATTTGTTCTGGAAAGGATATGTGGGACCTTTGCATCAGGGTGCAACAGCAGCATGGCTCAAAAGGAACTATCAGCTTTCCTCCGAGGTCTATACCAACGAAGAAGGGGAAGGCTTGAGGTGCATTACCGTGACACCCAAAAACAACACTGCCTTGATAGGAGGAAAGATATACCTCAAACCGAGTTCGTGCGACCTGGTCTATTTCGAGGGCAAAATAACGGCAGACGCAGTCGTATATGCGGGAGAATCGTCCACGGTATCGAAACGCATAATAAACTTCTTTATCAACTACACCAATCGTGATGGCTTTACCGAAGTTGATAATATGACGTTTGTGCTTACGGCAAACGGCATAAAATGCCGCTCGGTGATGATAAACATGGAGAAACACAATGTCCTAGAAGAGCTGACTTGGCCCGTGGAGATAGGGAGAAATCTTGTCTACTCCCTTGATGATACAGGATATAATTATTCTATGGACAAATACCTTTCCATCATGGCCCGCACAGATGTCGAAGATGCTTTGGTGAATGGCAACTTCTCTGCTATGACCGAGAAGGAAGACGGGCAGCAGACGACAGGTGACGGACAACCAACGGCGAAATGGAAGAATGCTCTTCCGCAAGAGAAAGTCTATCTGCACCTTGACAATACAGGCTATTTTAAAGGCGAGACCATTTGGTTCAAGGCGTATGTTGTCCGCACCGACACAGAGCGGCGCGGAAACCTCAGTAGTGTTCTCTATGTGGATTTGGTTAGTCCGACTGGCGACGTGATGGCACATAAGAAAATATACGTGACACACGGCATAGGAGCAGGCAGTATAACACTGGACAATGCTGTGATGCCTACAGGGTTTTACGAGTTGAGGGCTTACACTCGCTACATGACCAATTGGAGCAAGAACGCGTGCTTCTCCAGGATAATCCCCATCTTCAGGGAGCCACGGAAGGAAGGCGACTTCCAACCTCGTATGGACACGGAGACGCGCCTTACTGCCATAGAAACAGCAAAGGAGGAGAAACGTGCCTTCTATCCTGAAGGCGGAAATCTAGTGAAGGGACTCCCTGCCCGTGTTGCTTATACGATAAAAGGTGAACGTGGGGTAGTGGAAATCCCTGCTTCTTCAGACCATAAGTCAGTGGAGATTGACATTAATGGAACTTCTCATTCATACACGCTTCCCCAGGCACTGGACGAAGGCATTTCCTTGCGAGTGGATGCCCTTCGCAACGACAGTCTTACAATGGATCTTTGGGCAACATCAGGTCTTTCAGGCAAGGAACTTGGCTATGCACTTATACATAGCGGAAAAGTCTTGACATCATTTACGTTCAAGGCTCAAAGCCATCAGCATTTCTCCATTGCCCGCAGTGTTCTGCCGGAAGGTGTTTCGCAAGTCACTGTCTTCGACACTGAAGGTGGAGACTTGGCAGACCGCTTCGTCTTCCGATGTCCGGAATATGCTGATTCTCTGCAAATCCAAACCACGACAACAAAACTCTTGCCCTGCGGCAAGGTATCAATGGACATTACATCCACCCCCTACACCTCGCTCTCCTTTTCTGCGATGGATGCCAATAGTGTGGTGAACGGCAGACGAGGGGACATCAAGACGTGGATGTTGCTGGGAAGTGACATCAGGGGATATATCGCCAATCCGGAATACTACTTCGAGAGCGACGATGCAGAGCACCGCAAGGCTGCGGACCTGCTGATGCTGATTCAGGGATGGAGACGCTATGACTGGGATGCAATGAATGGCAACAAGAAACAAAAGTCGCTTCAGCCATACGAAAGCAAATTGGCTATTGACGGTACAATCAAAGCTAAGAAGAGCACTAATGCAGACGTAGCTGGCGTGACGGTCTCTGTCACTTTGCGAGGCGGGGATGAAAACATCGGACTATCTGCTGTTACAGACAGTACGGGGCGTTATGTCATAGTCCTTCCTGACATTCAGGGAGAGTGGCCGATGAGCATTTCGGCTGCCAAGGATGGGCTCTCTGACAAGTACATCATCCCCATCAACCGTCATTTCTCCCCCGCATCGAGGCTTCCCGAGGAATTCGAGGTAGAACAGATACCCATGGACAACTTCCAACTGCATCATTGGGACATCCCTGACGACGACGAAACAGTCTGGAAGAAATTCCTGGATGCTCGTGGGACAACGATGCGCGAAGTTACTGTTAAGAAGAGAAGACTCGACAACTTTAACTATAGTGGCTTTGCTGATGAAAAGAATGCACAGATAAACTCCACGATCTACTATGACTGCGAGAAGGCCGTCGAGGACTATCTCGACCGCGGCGAAGAGCCTCCTTACCTTACGGAATGGCTCGCAGGGAAGAAAAAGAACTTCAATGGAAACACACCCATTGAGAAAGCGATGTGGGCTGCCATAGGAGACTCCATGCAATTTAATCGGGACGACAGACAGATGTTCGTGCCTGGCGCGGTGATTGATGTCGCAGAGCTTAGGGGCATGGACATTCCCTACGACACCTACGAGGATAACGCACCATCGTACTGGATTCCTGTATGGAGAGACGGTTTTTCGATAGACGGACACCCTGTCGTTTGGATGGTGAACAACCTGTTCTGTACCATCACCAACCTTAGTCTTAGAACCGACACGTCAAGCAAGGTTCCGGTTACGGCTCCCACCATAGAACGTCTTACCAAGCCAAATATAGAGCTGCCGCAGCTGCTCGAGGACGTGAAGTCACTTTATGTCGCCAGAGACAATTCACTCGTCCATAAGGTAACAAGCTCATCGGCCATCGAAGGGCGAACCCCATATCTGGTGTACTGCTTCACCAAACCCGGAATAAAGAGCAAGGTTAAGGGCATACGCTATACATCGTATCAGGGCTTTGACCCCGTAGAAGTGTTCCAGACGGAAGATTATGAGCAAATGCCTCCGATGAACGACTTCCGCCGCACACTTTACTGGAACCCCAATCTCTGGACTGACGAGAACGGCAAGGCGCACGTTGAGTTCTGGAACAACTCTACCTGCACAGACATGATTATCTCTGCCGAAGGCATAACAGACGACGGAAAGTTCGTCACTGGCAGATAATGCGGATTTGTCGTCGAGGAAGTTACACCGGCAATTAATATACGGATAAGGGCAGATAAAAGGTTCTCAAGGCATACAATAAGCACTTTAACGCCATTTTTCTGCCTAATTATTTGCACGTTTCGCAGAAATCACTTACCTTTGCACGCGAAAAGATGAAAGTGAGGGGCTCCGAAAGTTCCTCACTTTTCTTTAATAAACCTAAAAACACTTAAAACACATGATTAGCAAAAGTGCAGTGCAGCAAGCCGTAGAAGAGTGGCTTGAAGGCAAAGAGTATTTCCTTGTTGACATCAGCATCAGTCCTGACGACCGTATCGTGGTGGAGATAGATCACCAGGATGGAGTATGGATTGAGGACTGTGCCGACCTGAGTCGACACATAGAATCGCGTCTGAGCCGTGATGAGGAAGACTACGAGCTGGAAGTTGGCAGTGCAGGTTTGGGACAACCCTTCCGCGTTCGTCGTCAATACGAGATTCACGTTGGCAAGGAAGTCGAGACACAATTGCACGACGGGCACAAGTATCATGGCATTTTGCTGAGCGTTGGCGACGAAGGTTTCCAACTTGGCATCATGCAGAAAGTGAAGGAAGAAGGCAAGAAACGTCCCGTCCTTATGGAAGTTCCCACAGACTTCCGCTTCGAAGACGTTGCCTACACGAAGTATCTCATTAAGGTAAAGTAAAAACAAAACAAATATAAAAATGGCAAAGAAAACACAAGAAAAAGAGGCGCCTGACATGATAGAGGTTTTCGCCGACTTTAAAGAAAAGAACAACATCGACCGTGCCACTCTGGTAAGCGTGTTGGAAGAATGCTTCCGCAACGTCATTGCCAAGATGCATGGCACAGACGAGAACTACGACATCATTGTCAATCCCGACAAGGGCGACTTCGAAATCTACCACAATCGTGTGGTTGTGCCCGATGGAGAAGTGAACGACAAGAACAAGGAAATCTCGTTGAGCGAGGCACAACAGATTGAGGACGACTACGAGATTGGCGAAGAAGTCAGCCAACGCGTCGATATGTCCGAGTTCGGACGCCGTGCCATCCTTCAGCTCAGACAGACCCTCGCCAGCCGAATCATGGAGCTGGAGTACGACGCTCTGTACAATCAGTACAAAGACCGCGAAGGGGAAGTCATCAGTGCAGAAGTGTATCAGACATGGAAGCGCGAGACTCTTCTTATGGACGAAGAGGGCAACGAATTGCTCCTTCCCCGCCAAGAACAGATTCCTGGCGACTTCTTCCGTAAGGGCGAAAGCACTCGTGCCGTCATCTTGCGTGTTGAGAACACAGGCGGCAAGCCTCGCATCATCCTGAGCAGAACAGCCCCTGAGTTCCTGCAGAGAATGCTGGAAGCAGAAGTTCCTGAAATTCAGGACGGCCTCATCACAATCCACAAGATTGCACGCATCCCAGGTGAACGTGCCAAGATTGCTGTCGAGAGCTACGACGACCGTATTGATCCTGTAGGAGCTTGCGTAGGTGTGAAAGGCAGCCGCCTTCGTGGCATCGTGCACGAACTGCGTGGCGAGAACATCGACGTGGTAACATGGACTTCCAACACGCAACTTATGATTACTCGCGCCCTCAATCCTGCCCGCGTCAATAGTGTTACGCTCAACGAAGAGGAACATACTGCCGAGGTTTATCTCGATCCGGATCAGGTATCACTCGCCATCGGTAAGGGCGGCCTCAACGTCAAACTTGCCAGCATGCTCGTTGGTTATACCATCGATGTCTTCCGCGAACTCAACGAAGAAGACAACGACGACGTAAGCCTCGACGAGTTTACCGATGCCATCGAACCCTGGATTATCGACGAACTCAAGAAGATTGGCTTCGAGACTGCAAAAGGTGTGTTGGGCGCACAGCGTGAGATGATCATCCAGAATGCCGACCTCGAGGAGGAAACCGTAGACGAAGTGCTGCGCATTTTACAAGCTGAGTTCGAATAAAAAAGATTAGAGTTTAGGGAAAAGAAAGACAATGAGCATCAGATTAAATAAAGTAACCAAGGAGTTCAACATCGGACTGCAGACGGCTGTTGAATTTCTCCAGAAGAAAGGCTTCACCGAGGTTGAGGCTAATCCCAACTTTAAGATAACGGAAGAACAATATGCCCAATTGCAAAGCGAGTTCAGTTCCGACAAAGGTTTGCGTAACGAAGCGACTCAACTTCTTCAGCAACACACCCATCAGGCCAAGGAACGCAAAGAGCCTAAGCAAAAGCCCTTGGAAGAGGTACAGATAGAAGCTCCGAAGATGGCTGGTCCGAAGATTCTTGGACGCATTGACCTTGGAAAGAAACCTGCCCCAACACCTAAGGCAGAGGAAGCTGCTCCTGCAAAGCCCAAAGCAAAGGAAGCTCCAGCAGAAGAAGCAAAGCCCAAGGTAGAAGCTAAGCCTGTAGAAGAGAAGAAGGAAAAGGTTGTCGTTGAAAAGAAGACTGAAGTTCCCGCTCCGAAAGAAGAGCCAGTCGTTCCAAAGGAGAAACCTGCAGAAACATTAGCTCCGCAAAGCCAACCCGCTCCACAAGAGAAGAAGGAGGAAGAAATCTTCCGTCTGACTCCCGCTCCAAATGCTGCACCTTCTCTTACCATCAAGGGCAAGATTGACCTCGACAGCCTGAACCAGACCACACGTCCGAAGAAGAAGACTCACGAGGAACGTCGTCGTGAACGCATTGAAGCGCAAGGTGGCGACCGCAAAAAGCGTGTCCGTCTTGGAAAAGAACGTGTTGACGTCAACGATGTTGCCAATCAGCAACAAGGTCAGAAGAAGAATGGCGGCAACACCCAGCAGCAGAACCAGAACGGCGGAGGAAAGAACAAGAAGCAGAAGAACCATCCCAAGCAGACTCCTCTCCAACCAGAAGTAAGCGACGAGGAAGTTGCAAAGCAAGTACGCGAAACGTTGGCCCGCCTTACCAGCAAAGGTACGAAGATGGGCAAGGGTGCGAAGTATCGTCGTGAAAAGCGCGAAGCCATCCGTCAAGGAATGGAGGAGGAACTGGCCAACGAAGCAGCAGAGAGCAAGGTACTCAAACTGACAGAGTTCGTAACGGCCAACGAGTTGGCTACGATGATGAACGTGCCTGTCACGAAGATTATCGCAACCTGCATGAGCATCGGCATTATGGTCAGCATCAACCAGCGAATGGATGCCGAGACCATCAATCTCGTAGCAGAAGAGTTCGGCTTCACCACAGAATATGTCAGCGCAGAAGTCAGTGCGGCTGTCAGCGAAGAGGAGGACGACGAGCAGGATCTCGTACCACGCGCTCCCATCGTAACCGTGATGGGTCACGTCGACCATGGTAAGACATCTTTGCTCGACTACATTCGTCAGACCAACGTCATTGCAGGCGAGGCTGGTGGTATTACGCAGCACATCGGTGCCTACAATGTGACACTCGAAGACGGACGTCACGTCACTTTCCTCGATACCCCAGGTCACGAAGCCTTCACGGCTATGCGTGCTCGTGGTGCTCAGGTAACGGATATCGCCATTATCATCGTGGCTGCCGACGACGATATCATGCCGCAGACAAAGGAAGCTATTGCGCATGCCACAGCTGCTGGAGTGCCTATCGTCTTCGCTATCAACAAGATAGATAAGGCAGGAGCAAATCCCGACAAGATTAAGGAAGGCCTTGCCAACATGAACTTCCTCGTCGAGGAATGGGGCGGTAAGTACCAGAGCCAAGACATCAGTGCCAAGAAGGGTATCGGTGTGGAAGAACTCTTGGAGAAGGTACTGCTGGAAGCAGAGATGCTCGACCTCAAGGCCAACCCCAACCGAAAGGCTACGGGCTCCATCATCGAGTCC